>JBAQGU010001264.1:0-1721 GCA_049287975.1 Roseiarcus sp. | reverse complement strand
ATCCTGCGGCCGTCACTCGGGAAGCAGATCGATCACCCCTCCGCAAACCCTCTCTTCCTGAGCAGCGCCTCCGGCCTCGCCGCGCGGCCGCGGAACGCCGCGTAGGCCTCGTCGGGCGCGCGGCGGTTGCCGGCGGCGTAGACGAAGGTCTTCAGCCGCGCGGCCAATTCGGGATCGAACGGGTCGCCCGCCTCGACGAAGGCCTCGTAGCCGTCGGCGTCCAGCACCTCGCTCCAGAGATAGCTGTAATAGCCCGCCGAATAGCCCTCGCCCGAGAATATGTGCTGAAAATGCGGCGCGGCGTGGCGCATCGCGATCGCCTCGGGAATTTCGATCGCGGCCAGTTCGGCGGCCTGAAGCGCGGGAACGTCGACCTCCCCGGCCTCGGCCCGGTCATGCAGGGCCATGTCGACGAAGGCCGAGGCGAGGAATTCCACGGTCGCAAAACCCTGGCCGTAGCGCCGCGCCGCCTGCATGCTGTCGAGCAAGGCCCGCGGCATCGGCGCGCCCGTTTCATGGTGCAGCGCGAAACGATTCAGTATCTCGGGTTCGTCGAGCCAGTGCTCGAAGAGCTGCGAGGGGAGTTCGACGAAATCACGCGCGACATGCGTCCCGGACAACAGGGGATAGGTCACGTCGGACAGCATGCCGTGCAGCGCGTGGCCGAATTCGTGAAACAGGGTACGCGCCTCGTCGTGGCTCAGCAGGCAGGCCTTCCCTGCCCCGCCGCGCGCGAAGTTCATGACGTTGACGACGATCGGCCGGATCTCGCCGTCGAGCCGGCTCTGGTCGCGCAAGGGGGCCATCCAGGCGCCGCTGTGCTTGGAGGGACGAGCAAAGTAATCGCCGATGAACAGGGCGATCTCGGCGCCGTTCGCGTCCTTGACGCTCCAGACGCGCGCGTCCGGATGCGGAAGGTCGACGTCGCTGCGCTCGAAGAAAGTGAGGCCGAACAGCCGGTGGGCGACATCGAAGGCCGCCGCGATGATCCGCTCCAGCGGTAGATGCGCCTGAGCGCGCCTTCGTCGTAATCATACAGCGCCTGCCGGCGCTTCTCCTGGTAATAGCGCCAGTCCCACGGCTTCAATTCGAAATTGCCGCCCTCGGCGGCGATCATCGCCTGCAGCGCCTCGGCGTCCCGTAGCGCCTGCGCTCGCGCCGGCGCCCAGACCTGATGGAGCAGCCCCTGCGCCGCCGCGGGCGTCTTCGCCATCGTGTCGGCGAGGCGATAATCCGCGAAAGTCGCGTAGCCGAGAAGGCGCGCCTTTTCCGCGCGCAGCCGCACCGTCTCGTTCATGACAACGCCGTTGTCGTGCGCGCCCCCGTTCGCCCCGCGCGCGACGAACGCCCGGAACGCCTTCTCCCGGAGATCGCGCCTGGCCGAGAATTGCAGGAACGGCTCGATCGAGGAACGCGAGAGCGTGACCGCATGTTTGCCGGGATGGCCGCGCTCGGTCGCCGTCTGCGCGGCCGGGGCGAGAAACTCCTCTGGCAGCCCCGAGAGGTCTTCAGGCTGCTCGAGGACGAGGAGGAAGTCCTTTTCGTCCGCGAGTATGTTCTGTCCAAACGTGGCGCCGAGCGTCGCCAGCCGCTCGCCGATCTCGGCGAGCCGCGCCTTCTTGTCGGCCGGCAGCCCCGCGCCGGACCGCACGAAGGCGAGGCGATAGCGCTCGATCAGCCGAACCGCTTCGGAATCGAGGCCGCGGCCTTCCCGGCTCGCA
>JBAQGU010001263.1:0-5440 GCA_049287975.1 Roseiarcus sp. | reverse complement strand
CATGCACAGCCCGCATCCCCATGGGCCATAGGCGATCACCGGGTCTCCCACCGCGAATCCGGTCGCGCCCGGCCCCAGCTTCTCGACCCAGCCCGCATTCTCATGGCCGAGGGTGAAGGGCGCCCGGGCCGGCCCCGGCTTTGGAGGCGCCTCGAGTATGTGCAGATCGGAGTGACAGGCCCCAGCGCCCCCGATCTTGATCAGCACCTGACCCGCGCCCGGTTCGGGCACAGGAACCTCGCGTAACTCCGGCGGCTTCTGCGCTGCGACGAACTGGAAGGCTTTCATCACCGTTCCCTCAATCTCTGATGCCGTCGAAGTCGACGAGCAGGTGTCTCGGGCCACGGAAGACATTGCTGCGTCGATATTCCGGCGGATCGACCACGAGCCGGGGGTTCTCGACGCGGCTAATGAAAGTTTCCAATGCGACATTCACCTCCAGCCGCGCGAGCGGACCGCCGAAACAGGTGTGGATGCCGCTACCCCAGCCGAAGTGCTGATTATCCGAGCGTGCGGGATCGAATTTGTTGGGGTTGGGGAACCGGAGCGGATCGCGGTTCGCAGCGCCGTATATGAGTCGGACCGGTGATCCCTTCGGGATGGTCGTCCCGGCGATTTCGATGTCATCGGTGGCGCTTCGGCTGGGAAAAAACTGGACCGCCGACTCGAGGCGCAGGACCTCCTCGATGGCGCCTGGAATCAGCTCCGGCCGCCGGCGCAGAAGTTCGAAGGACCCGGGGTTCCGCAGCACTGTGAGCACGCAATGGGAGATCGTGTTGACTGTGGAATCATGGCCGGCGACCAGCAATAATCCCGCATTGGTCAGGATCTCTCTGGGCGTCATCGGTCCATCCGGACCATCGCAGTGCGCCATCCTCGAGAGCATGCTGTCGGCCGGCTTCTTGAAGTACCCCTCGACCAGATCTTTTAGGTACTGCATGAGCGCCGCCGTACTCGCTTCTCCCTTCGCCTTGCGGGCTTTCCCTTCTTCGGTGGCCGCATCCGGGCCCATGTCCATGATGCCCGCCATAAAGTCGTATATCCAGTCGTGAAATTGGGGTTCGTCCTTCAGGGGAACGCCCAGGATCTTGCAAATCACCATCACCGGCACTGGGTAGGCATAATGGTCCACCACGTCGATCCGGGTCGTGCCTTTGGCTTTGTCGAGCAACTGGTTGCAGAGCTGCCTGATAGCGGGCTCCGTGCTCGGAATGAGATCTGGCGTGTGGGGAGGGCCGAAGTGTCGCATCGCCTGACGGCGCATTCGATCGTGGTCCGGCGGATCGGCCGCGATCATGCTGCCATGTTCGCCGTACGCCTCCAATGACGGATCGAGTTCGGACTCGCCGGCCGCGCGGGCCTTCAGACGACGGATGTCGGAGCTGATCCTGGGGTCATGAGCAAGCGTCATCAGTTCCCGGTAGCCGGTGACGACGTAGACCCCGTTCCCCACATGCGCCACGGGGGTTTTCCGGAGCTCGTCGAAGAACGGGTACGGATTGGGGCGGTTTTCGAATTTCATAGCCTCCGCCCAGGCGGTCTCTGGCGTCATGATGCTCGTCTCCTCCGCTAACTGCTGTACAGATTTCCTCTTCGCCTCGATTATTCCGCGTCGTGTCATCAGCGGCGTGGCGCGTGGAACTCAGCGGATCGGTCGGTCGGATCGTGGCCGGTCAGGACCACGGTCGGGAGAGCCGTCGGCGTGCGCGGATCCGGGAAATCCGCCGGAACCGGCTTCATGTCGACCGGATGGTCGTACCCGGGAGGAGGCGGTGGGAACGGCGCCGATCGCTCGATCATCGCCCCGTAATATTCCAACCACTTGCCGTGGTTGAAGGTGACGGCGCCGACGATGCGGCCCCGCCTGCCATAGGCCGCCGCGAAGCGACGCTCCTTGACGGAACCCTGGGTGATCACGACCTCGTCGCCGAAAGACTGCACGCCGACCCCCTTGATGTTGACGCCGAATTGGCCAGACCAGAAGGCGGGCAACGGGAGGTGCGGCCGACGGTCGGGCTCGAGGCTCACCATGTTGTGCGCCGCGACCGCCGCCCCGAAGACCGCATTGTCCCAGTGCTCGAGCGATAGAAACTGGTATTCGTAGAGCACGTGAGGCGCGCGTGCGACGTCGCCCGCGACGAATATGCTGTCGGTCACCACTCCATGGACGTCAAATGCGCGGCAACCGGCGTCACAAGCGACGCCCCAGAAGCCCGCCGCCAAGCCAGCCCCTTCCAGCCATTCGATGTTGCGGATCGAACCGAGCGACGCCACCACCACGTCGACGTCGATCGTTGTCTTGTCCGAGAGCCTAGCGCGCCGCACATGTCCGGCCGCGTCGCCTTCCAGCGCCTCCACCGAGACGCCAAGGCGCAGATCGACGCCGTGATCCCTCTGCATCTGGGCGGCGATCTTGCCGATCACACCGCCGAGCGCGCCGACGAGCGGCGCGTCGGCTCGCTCGGCGACTGTGACTTCGAGGCCGAGTTCGCGACAGACCGAGGCCATCTCCGATCCGATAAAGCCGGCGCCGACGATCAAGACGCGCCCCGGCTTGGCGGCCAGCGCCGCCTGCAGCCGGCCCGCGTCATCGGACGTTCGTATCGTGAACACGCCCTCGAGCGCGCCCTCCGCCTTGTTGAACCAAGGCCGCGACCGGACGCCGGTGGCGATGAGCAGGCGGTCGTACGGGACCTCCTCGCCATTGGCCAATCGCACGGTCTTGGTTTTGCGGTCGAGGCCGGTGGCGGCGACTCCAAGCCGCCATTCCGCATCGACGTCCCGCGCGCGCGGGAGCAAGGTGTGATTGGCGGGCACCCACCCTTTCAACACCTGTTTCGAGAGGGGAGGACGATCGTAGGGCTCGTATGGCTCGTCACCTATGATGGTCAACTTCCCGTTGAAGCCCGCGTTGCGCAAGGCTTCGGCGCCGCGGAGCCCCGCGAGGGAGGCGCCAACGATGACGATCCGGCCATTGGTCTTGAAGGAAGTGACGATATCCGCCACGAGGGATGCAGTGCTCACGACGCAGTCCCTTTTGCCTTATCGTGAATGTCCACCATGATCGCTTGCACCGGGCACGACGCCGCCGCTCGCAAGACGCGTTGGCGCTGCGAGTCGTCTGGGTTCGGGTCGTACATGACCGCCTCCTCGCCGTGCAGTTTGAGGACGTTCGGCGCGAGAGGGATGCACTGCGCGTATCCTTGGCACCGGTTCAGATCGATGACGATTCGCATGTTCGCGTCCCGCTGGTTCGAGTTCGTAACCTAAACAATACCAACCGCTTGACCGTCGAGAGTTCGTGAGAATCGATGCTCGGGTACGATCGATTTAGCCTCCGCGCCTCTGCCGACGGCTTGCCTCGAAACGTCGTTCGCTGGGTAGCGGGTCTCGCTAAGAAGCTGGCGCGGGAAGGGTAGACCGTTCGATGTGCCCTTGCTAGTGGATAGGCGTAACCGCCCTCCCTGTCTCCCGGCGGTGATATCATGACTGACTGCAAAGACCCCTGTCGGTTGATCCTTTCGTGCGTTTCGAACTGGAGTTGGGGAAATGATCTTTAAAAGCATTTTGAACACGACCACGCTCCAAGTACTTATCACTGCGGCTGCTCTATTCGCGGCGCCAGCGACAGCGCTCTCTGAGGACGCGATCCATGCGCCCGCGCAGAAGACGATCGGCGTCGCCAAGCCTCGGATCGTGACTTCGCTGATCGTCATGAACGCACGTGGCGCGACGCTCGACGGCGGCAAGTTGACGTTGACCGGCGTTTCGCCGAATTCGATCATGTTCGCGGACCGGCCGGTAAGGGCGGCGGGCCACGCACTCACCGCGCTTCTTGTTCAGGAATGGAGCGGCGCCGCGTCGTTCGCGAAAGACCCGCCGAACGCCACGGTGTCCGTGCTCTCCAAGGACGGCTCCGCGGTGCAAGATGCTGTCGTGGTGTTGAAGTCCGCGAAGCTGGAAGACGACCGTCTGACGTTCGAGGTTCAGGTGCTCGAGGGGGGCCTCGCGGGCGCCGACGGTCCGGCTTCCGTTTTCATCGACACGCTCGATACGCCTATCTTGTCGTGGCTTTCCGGGGGCGCTGCGCGGGCCACTGCGGACCAAGCCGCGTGGTATCGGTCGTATGGGCAATACGCGCAGCCGACGTCGTCCAGCCAACTCGGGCCGGCGTTCATGAACAACGGAATGAACGCCGCTCCGTGGTAAGGAAGGACCGCCAAATCCTCGGCCAACACGGTGGCGCCGCAGAAGCGGCGCGCAAGGATTACGGCGACACTTTAGTCAACCCCTTGATCGCAAGAGCGCCGGCATAAAGCGGATCGCTCTTTGGGGGTTGAAAAAGTGTCATCGTAATTCGTAATTCTATTCTAAGCATCGGGCTCGAACGGAACGTCGAAAGCAAACTGATGCCTTAGCGAAACACGACAGCCGAGCATCGCGATCGCGGCGCGCGGACTTTGGTATGCGGACTCTGGACTCGGTGACGGAGCAATTGTAACTGGGTCAGGAAATGAACGGCCAGGCGGACTGAAAGGAATTATGGAAATGAAAAAGACGATGCTTCTGGGTTTTGCGGCCTCGATGGCGATGATCGGTCTGGCGAAGGCCGATCCGGTCCCTCTCTCCGCCTATGCCGACGCAAACGGCTTCATCGACGTACAGAAGCTGACCTGCGGTCAGCTCGCCAATACCTATCAGGAAGACGCCAACGCCCTTACGAGCTGGTACAGCGGCTGGTACAACGGCCTCGCCCACAAGCACTATGCCGACTTCAAGAAGGGCCGAGAAGTCGAGCACCAGACGATCGAATATTGCAAGGCGCATCCGGACGAGAGGATCATTCACGCGATCGGAGTGATGCTCAGGGAGGACCGCGCCGAAGGGATGATGATGGAGAAGTGAGGGGGGCTTCATGAGAAATCTGCTTCTGACGACGGCGCTTTGCGTCGCGGCGCCATTCTGTCTGGCGCCGGCGGCAAACGCCCAGCAAACGCTGGCGCAGCAAACCGTGACCTTTCTGTGCGCCGCGCCGGCCGGACATGTGTGCCAGTTCGCGGTGCAAACCGGGGGGTCGCAAATCGCATTTGCGTTGCCCTCGGGCGAGCGAAAGGAGGTGCCGGGAATCACGCCGCACACCGATAAATATTGTGTTTGCGACCCCGGCCCCGTGACGGCCGACTGCACGGCGCCTCGCCTCGACCATTGGTGCCTGGGCTCCTGGCTCGACGTCGACTCCGGACTCAATTCCAAGAACGACGCCAACAAAGACCTTTTCGCGACGGCGCCGAGTGCGGCCGTCTGGGGGTGGACGACTCGAGCGCCGTGACCCGTTGCGCGCGCCGCTGATTGGTTACGGTGACACTTTAACTGGACTGCGCCCTTAACGCCCTAATCGAAAGAGCGCGATTTCAGCCCCAAAATCAGGGAGATTACGGGG
>JBAQGU010001262.1:0-2894 GCA_049287975.1 Roseiarcus sp. | reverse complement strand
CCTTCCAGGCCTTCCTCAAAGGCCGTCCCTTGCGCGCTCCTCTGCGTCTGAAACCAGGCTGACGCAACCTGGAATTGAAGCCGCGCGGAGTCGAAAGCTGAATTCAGAGCCAACTGCGGCTTTTAGGGTTATTCAACTGTATCGTCTCGGTTGGCTATTCTTACCCATACCGGAGATGAATTTGGACCCGGGACGCGCGCGCAGATCGATTTTGCGTCAAACTCCCTGCCCCGGTCGAAAAGCCGAAACAGTTCCCTGCTCGCGCGAATTGATTCCTTGCTCGTCCGCACAGGGAATTCTCTCACAAACGGCTGAATTCGCAGATGTTTTGGAGACAGGTTTTCGCAAAAAAGGACTGAATCGACGAAATTCTCCCTACGACCAGGGAATTCTGGCCATCCAGGAGACGTGAAATCGATCCGAGGCGAGCCGCTAAGGAGCCCGACTGTCGGGAACGGAGCATGCTCGAAAAACACGCATCTCGCTCGCGACCGTGGAAGCCCCGACGCTGCGCGGGAGGGCAGCTTCGGCCGCCGCCCTCCCCGTTTCATTGGTCTTATGCGGCTTCGGCCTGCTTGGGTTCTGCGCTTTGCATAGCCCTGAGATAGAGGTCGAGCAGAGAGTCCTGTTCGTCTCGCTCGTCCTGATCTTGTTTACGCAAGCGTAGAATTTCCTTCAGCACCTTTACGTCGAAACCCTCTCCCTTGGCCTCGGAGAAGACTTCCTTCTTGCCCTCGTTCAGCGCCTTGAGTTCTTCCTCGATCTGTTCGATGCGCTCGATGAAGGACAGAATGCGATCACCAGGGATTCCAGCCGTGTCGGTCATGCCTTGCCTCACTTTGACGGGCCGAAAGGCTACGACGGGGAAGGTTGCCGGAAGGTTAACGATTCAATCGAAATCCCGACTGATTTTCTCGATCATGGGCTTTGGCCCGCGGCGCCCGTTTCTCCAACGCGCATCGCCGCCGCGGACGCCGTCATCCCGAGGCTCGGCCCCCGCCGGCGATTTCGACCGCGCGAGCGTTCGATCCGCTCCGCGGCCGCCAGCCCATAGAGGCAGCCGCACATCAGGAAGAGATGCCGCCAGTGACTGGTGTCGATCTGGACCCCCTGCAGGATTTGCGGCAGCAGCGACGATCATAACGCGACGATCTCAGGCTGCAGCCTCGATCGCCGGAAAGTCGATACCCATCCCAGATAGATCGTCACGCCGGTAAAGGTTAGGAATCCGAGCCCGCCAAGCCAGCCGAAAGACGCAAAAGCGCTGAGAAAGACGTTGTGGGGGTCTTGCGGAAATACATGGCTGAAGCGCAGCGGGCCGAATCCGAACTGCAGATCGCGCGAAGCTGATTGCCGAACCGACCTTCCTCGCCGACGTCGTAGTCCCGTGCCAACGACGCGCGCGACAGAGCCATTTCCCTGATGCTCGGGATGCCGAGGATGATCGAGAGCGATACGACTATCAGAGTTGCGCAGAGGACAGCGACCACGACGGTCCGACGACGCTCGCTCGACGAAGAGGCGGTCGCGAACGTCAGACCGAGCAACAGGATCAGCGATGCGACGCAGGCCGTGATCGCCCCTCGAGAGAAACTCAGCATCACCGCCAGCATCAACACGTCAGCTTCGACGCCGTCCGCAGGAGCTGGCCACGACGCAACAGCAGGTCTTGCCAGAGCCAGACGATCGGCGGCACGAGAAAGGGCCCGAACACGTTGGGGTCCTTGAATGGACCCCGCCGCGCGCAAATTCTCATAGAGCGTGAAGTAGGGTCCGAGACCGCCGACGTTGAAATAGCCGATGATCCCGAGCATCGCGGCGACCATGTAGCCGGAGCGTATCGTGGCCATTCGCGCGGCCGCGGCGTCGGCAACGACGGCTGCGAGGAATAGGGCGGTCAGGGAAATATAGATCGTAATCGCGATGAAGGTGACGCTTTCGCGCTGGTCGACGAACGGCGTCAAGGCCAAGCAGGCCTCCCGCATTCCAGACGGCGAGGGTCAGAATGAGCGGAACCATCGCCTTGTCGAGCCGGAGGCCTCCGCTCGCGAAAGCCAGCAACGCGACGGCGAACATGAATTCGTAGGGCGAGGGTTCGACCGCCACGAAGGCGCTCACGGCCGAAAAAGGTCCATAACACCCCTCGCCGCAGCGCCTCGATGGAAAGCATCTCGTCAGTTCGTCGCCAGGCCCATCCACGTCCCCTGGCCCAGCCTTCCGTCACGCCCGCTCACGGTCTCGCGCGAGACCGAGTCGACGCCATCGTGGTTAACAGGTCGTGACCGCGGCCGACGCGAGGGGAGAGCGAGCCCTCGGGCGCCGCGACGGCACCCGATATCTTCGTCGGCGGGCAACTCGCTGCCGGAAATGTTGCTGTTCCAATACGCGTTGAAGCGCGAGCGCGAGAACGGGCGCGAAGCCGCCGAGCGGCAGATCGGCGTCAACATCGTGCTCGTTTTGGCGCTGCTTGCGCCGCTGGCCGCGGGCTATATGGCTATGGCGCCGACGTTCGAGGCGCTGTTGGCGCCGTCGGCCTATCGCGGCGATTTCGCGCGCCTCAGCCTCGAACTCGCGCCGGGCTTCGTCGCGTGGTGCGCGATCTCGTCGATGGTGAATCCGGTGTTTCAATTCGCCAAACGCACCTGGCCGCTGACGATCGCGGCATTGATTGCGCTGGCGACCGATCTCGCTCTGTTGCATTTCGGCGCGCCGCGCGGAGCACGGATGCGCTCGACCGCGCCTATTCGATCAGTCTCGCGGTCTCGCCGTCAGCTTGATGATCGCGTCGCGCAACCCGGCCGTGCGGCCCAAGGCCCGCGAAATCGCCATCATCGCAGTGGCGAGACGCTGGTCATGGCGCTGGCGATTCGGCCGCTCAACGGCTCAGGATCTCC
>JBAQGU010001261.1:0-2588 GCA_049287975.1 Roseiarcus sp. | reverse complement strand
GCGCTGTCCGAGGAACAGGAGATCGCGCGCGCCGCGGTCGCCGAATTCGCGCGCGCGGAGCTGACGCCGGCGGCGCGAGCGGCCGACGAGGCGGCTGCCTTCTCCGCCTCCGTTCTGGCCTCGGCTTGGGGATTGGGATTGGTGCAAACGATCGCCGAAGCCGGGGCCGCTCCGCTCGAGCAGCCCACCGTCATGAACGTTTTGTTGCTCGAAGAATTCGCCTTTGGCGACAGCGCGGTAGCGCTTGCGCTCGCCGGTCCGCTGGGCTTCGCGAAAGCGATCGCGGAACAGGGCTCGGAGACCCAGAAGCGGGAATATCTGCCTCTCTTCGCCAACGACCAACCGCGTTTCGCCGCAATCGCGCATCGCGACGCCGGCTGGTTCCAGGGCGGGGGACAAACGACGCGGGCCGAGCGCGTCGCCGGCGGTCGGCGGCTCTCGGGCGTCAAAGCATTGATCCCGCTGGCGGCCCGATGCAGCCATTTCCTCGCGACGGCCGGGAGCCACGGCGGCCGAGCCGCCTTCCTGGTTTCCGCCGGGCAATCGGGTTTGAAGATCGCTCCAGCCAAAGGAACGTTGGGCCTGCGGGCGCTCGAAATGGCGGATGTCGCTTTCGACGGCGTGTTCGTCCCCGATGCCGCGCCGCTCGGCGAAAGCGCCGGCGCCGACGTGCAGCGGATCGTCAACCTGTCGCGCGTGGCGTTGAGCGCAATTCTCGGCGGCCTCGCGCGGGCGGTGTTCGATTACGCCCTACCGTACACGAAAGAACGCGTCGTGCATGGCGAGGCGATCGCCAAAAAGCAGAGCGTCGCCTTCAAACTCGCGGACATGCATATCGCTGTCCAGGCGATGCGCTAGATGGTGTTGAGGGCCGCGGCGGAACTCGACGAGACGAAGACGGCGACTCGCAACGCACGGCTGGCGCAACGCTACGGCGCCGACAACGGGCTCGTCATCGCCGACGAGGGTGTGCAGATTTTCGGCGGACATGGCTACGTCCGCGATCTGCCGCTGGAGATGTGGTACCGCAACGCCCGATCGCTGTCTGTGCTCGACGGACTGGTCGGCGCCTGAGCCGCTGAGGGACCGCCCGATGATCAGCTTCGCCTTGACCGAGAGGGATCGCGAAATCCTCGCCGAAGCGCGGGAGCAGGCGAGGCTCGCCGTCAAATATGCTCGCGACTTCGAATTCAACGAAGACGAGATGCTTCCCCACGAATATCCCGAAGCCAGGGGACGTCCCGACGTGCGCGCGTTGATGGATGCGCATGTCGACGAATTGAGTGGGCGCAAGATCATCCACGCGCTGCTCTATCTCGAGGATTGGTACGGCGGCATTCCCCTGCGCGAATCGCGCTACTCCCTCGGCAACACGGTGCTGACGATCGCGGGCGCCCCTGAGCAATATGCGCGCTGGGCCAACAAGCCGATCGCGATCGGGCTGACGGAGCCGATCGGCGGTTCCGACCCCGCTTCGACCCGCACCACGGCGACCTACGACGCCGCGACCAAAGAATGGATCGTCGAGGGCGAAAAGATCTTCATCACTTACGCTCAGAATTGCGACGCGGTGCTGGTGCTGGCGCGCATGATCCACCCCGACCGGCCCCGCGGACTCTCCACCTTCATGATCGAGAAGGGAACGCCGGGATTTTCCGTCGGCAAGCAGATTCGCAAGATGGGCATCCGTTTCGAGGATACCGCCGGGCTCTCGTTCTCGCATTGCCGCATCCCCGCGCTCAACCACATCGACGGCGATCTCAAGAAGACGCTGCAATCCTTCAGCGAGTCGCGCCCCGTGGTCGCGGCCTATGCGCTCGGCGTCTCGCGCGCGGCGATGGATTTCACCTGGGTTCGCCTCGCGGAAATCGGCGTGACGCCCGACTACGACGCTGGCCCGACGGGCATGACGGCCGCGGCCGATCGCATGCTCGGGCTGGAGGCCGAATGGGAGGCGACCTGGTTGACGGTCGTCCGCGCCAAATGGGTCGAGCAGAACGAGGGACCGGGCAAGATCGATTCCTCCGCCGCCAAGGCGATGGGTGGCGGCCTCGCGCGCAAGGCGACGCAGACCTGCATCGCGATCCTGGGCGCCTCCGGGCTTTCAGCCGAGCATCTGGCGGAGAAGTGGTTCCGCGACGCCCGCATATTCGACATCTACGAAGGCGCCGGCGAAATCCAGCGGTTGATCATCGCGAGGGAATTGTTGGGGTATTCGCCGAAGGAGTTGAACTAGGCGAGCGCGATTGAGCAGTGTCATTCCCGCGTAAGCGGGAATCCAGAGTCGGCCGCAAGTGCGGCGGTTGCCCCTGGATTCCCGCTTTCGCGGGAATGACAACAGGCCGCCAATTCTACTTGTACGTCGCCTTATGATACGCTAGCGTCCGAATTATTCGATCTTAGGGAGGTTCCGCGATGAGCGTTGCGGCGACGTCTGACCGGCTCGCAGGCAAGGTCGCGCTGGTGACCGGCGCGGCTCGAGGATTGGGGCGCGCCTATGCGCTGCGGTTCGCGGCGCTCGGCGCCGACGTCGCCGTCGCCGATATCGACCTGAACGCGGCGCGCGAGTTCGGCGAAGCGTTGAAGGC
>JBAQGU010001260.1:0-3260 GCA_049287975.1 Roseiarcus sp. | reverse complement strand
GCCGCGTTAGCGTCTCCCTTCGCCGCTCCCTTGAGCGGCCACAATCCCAACAGTCGCGTCAGCGACGGCACAGCCGCTTTGAGCGGCTAAAACCTTAAAGCCCCCGGCTTTGCCGGGGGATATTTACCTTACGAGCACGAGCGAGGGCTTGACTGCGTTGCAAATGGGGCATCTGTCCAAATCCGCCCCTAAGTTCCCTCCGGATTTCTGGCAGCGTCTTGAAGCGAACCGCCTGAGATCGCCCGGCGGAGCAATTTGAGAGCTTGATCCGCGCATCCGCGCCGAGTCCTCGGAAACCGCGATCGGCTGGTCCGGTTACTCTTTTCGCGGGGTTACGCAAAATACACCATGAACTCACTTCCTACACACTGGCGAGAATCTCATTCCGAGAAGCCTTCTTCCCTTAGTCGCAGGTCAACGTTTTGCTGAAACTCCCGGACGGCCGTCTCAATGTCTTCATATAGGCGACGCTCGGCATCGTCTTTTGGTGGGGTGAGATTCCACATGCTCTGAATCATCCCTTCGAGCATCCTCCGATTTGATCCCCGAGGGTCCGGCGACTCGACAGCCCATTTGGCGTAGAGGCCTCGCACCAGGAGTTCTAGCGCAATCAATCGCGCCAACGTCATCTCAGCGAATTCATTCTCTTGGGCCATCGCCTTTTCCTTTCTCTTTGAAAAATCGGAGCAGTTTCCTTTCGCGAGTTCCTATCTGGAATTACGGGAGCGTCGGCTCTGGCCGGATACGGCAAATCCGGGAATAGGTCGCGCTCGCTCGCTCTGGTGGCCTCGCGCCGTTCATTTCGCGGCCTTCCTCAGCCACACGCCCACCCTCTCGCCGTTACCCCGGATGGGGTGGGGAGTTGCCCTACCCCTTCTCGACCGCGAGCGGTAGGCGGCGACTACCCCCGCGCGGGTTTCGGAGTAGCATCCTGCGACCCCGATTTTCGGCTACCTCCCGCGCGCCGGCCCTCTTTGCCCAGCGCTGCGCGATATCAAAACTCGAATCGTGCGTCGCATCGATCGTAAATCGCAGGACCCTTTCGCCGATTGCGAGCGGCCGTCAGTTCGGCGAGGAAGTCGGTCAGCTTCAGGTCGCCGCGCTCGGCGTATAGCTTGGCGGCGCTTGTAGGGCCCTTCCGGCCACACTTTTCGCAGGCGACCTCGAGGCGCGGCGCGGCGAGGTCGGAGAGCGTCTGAGAGCCGGATCGGGGCATGAGTCTAGTCTTGCGATGGAGCGAACGCCTATCGTGAAATAGTCTTTCCGGTCGCGGCCGGATTCCGGCTCCGCTTGCGGGGCGGGCGGGACGGCGTCAGGCCTTCAGCGCGCAGCGCGATCGAGAATTGCCGCGCCGCGCGCTCCAGCGCTTCGGCGGACGGGTCTTCGGCCGCAGCCATCAGCAGTTCCATCGCGCCTTGCCAGTGGCCGTTCGCCCGACGCAGATCGGGCACCAAGGATCAGTTCTCCCGCCTCCCTCAGGGTCGTGATCACCCTGCCGTTCGCCAGGGGAAGGGCTTTCGGGAACGCACGCGACCAGGTCATGCTTTCGCCCTTCTCCGTTCACCGTTCCGCTGCCTAAGCCGGGCGGCATTTCTCGCAAGCCCACTGGCGCGAACGCCCAACGTGAAATAGAGTTTCCGATCACTGCCGGAAATCGGGCCGAACGGGGGGGCCTATTCATGAGACAATTCGTCATTTCGCTTGCGGCTGCCGCGATCGGCGCATTGCTCGCGGTTTCGAGCGCGCCGGCATTCGCAAAGACCGTCGCCGAGTGCAACGCGGAATATGCGGCCAACAAGGCCGCCATCAGAGCGGCGAAGCAGACCAAGAAGGACTTCATCGCTGCCTGCCGTTCGGGGACAGAGACCATTCCGGCGACCGCCGCCGCTCCGGCTGCCCCCACGGGGTATCAACAGCCCCCCGCACCTGCGCCCCCTCCATTCGCCCCCTCGCCGCACGTCGGCGCTACCGGAGCCGGACAGTTCACGACCGATGGCCTTCGCGTGAACCGCCCCGACGATCGCGTTGGGCTCGGTCGTCAGGAAGCCGAAAAGGTCATTCGTCGTTTCGCCTTCCCTGACCTTCCGAACCGACGTCCACCGCGTCCAGATGCCGGCGAAAAAGGCGAGCGGGCGGCTATCGTCGAACGCGAACCATACCGGCGGACGGGAGCCGTCCGGCAAAACCTCGTTCTCAGCGAAGCTGGTAAAGGGGACGATGCAGCGACATTCGACGGCCAGCCATCGCCGCCAATGTGGCGATTTGACGTTGCGGATGTTGGTGACGCCAGGATCTGTCTTCTTGCCTGCGATGGCGAACGCCGGCGAGGGCATGCCCCAGCGCGCCATGGCGAGCTCGCGCACGCCATCCTTCGCGGTGCGGACGATCGGCGCGGAATAGTCGGGGAAGACGCCGGGCAGCATCGGCAGGTTGCCCGTGAGGTCGCGCATCGCGCCGGCGAGGTCGCGGATCGCCTGCTGGCCTTTGGTGATGCTGTAGAGATTGCACATGGCGCGCAGCGTCTCACCGTGGCGCGGGGAGCGCAAGGCATCGTGCGCGCTCGGGGCGCCGATACGTGGCGACGGCGCGGAGGCCTACCAAAGGCTCGCACGCCTTCGGGTAGTGAGTCAGTTTGAATAAGGCAGGACTTGACGTCCCTAGAACGGGTGATGCAGCCATGCCATAATTGACGCATGACCGATACGCCTGTTGCCTGGAAATTCCTCGCAGAAACCACGGAGCCGGATGGACAAATCGCGCGGCGCTACTGCTACGTCGCGATCTTGGACCGCGATGCCGCACGCCACGCCTTAACCCGCGAGGGATGGATTCATCAGGTCGTGCAAGGCGAGGGAGAACCGGTTACGGCCAATGAGTGGCGTTCCGTATTCCAGGGTTCCCCACTGGATCGTGAGGTGCGTTTCGTCCCCTAAAGCCCCCAAACGCCAGCGATCTAAACCAGCGGGCCAAAGCCATGCTCGATATCGCCCGCGCCCCCACTGAGCAGCCCGTTAGGTACTTTCCGGCCCTACCGTGCCACGGTAATTTTGATGATATTACGCTTGCGTCCCGGCCTACGACCTCGGTCGGGCTTCGCGGCGGTTCCGGTTTAGCACCCCTTACCGAACCGCCCTTTCGCGGGAGCGCTACCGCTCCTCATTACGAACCATCGCCTCTTCAAACGGCATAATGAGGACGATTTGGCCCGATTCATCTCCGATCTCAAACCGGCTGTCGCTCGGCTTCCTCCCGGCAAGGAT
>JBAQGU010001259.1:0-2166 GCA_049287975.1 Roseiarcus sp. | reverse complement strand
GCGCGAGGGCGTCGATGTCGGCGAGGCGGCGCATGCGACGCTGCTGAAGCTGGCCGGGGTCGCTTGAATTGACCGCAATCGCGCTTCGGTCTCCCGATCTCGTCATGCGGCTCGATCGGCTCGGCGCCTCGCATCCGACGCGCCTGAGTTTTCTGCGCACTCTGATCCGAAGGGCGAGCCGAGACGGCTGGCGGGTGCGGCGCTCGCAGTGGATGATGGACGACGCCGGCTATGGCTGCGCGATCTATGCCATCGATACCGGGCCGCGAACCTACAGTCTCGTCGCCTTCTCGACCCCGCTCGACGACTCGCGCCGGACCGATCGCGTCATCGCCGAAGCCTGGGACACGAGCTATGTCCTTTACGACGGCGCGCCGAACGCGGACGAGGTCGACCGTTTGCGCGCGAACGTCCCGCTCCAGGAGGCTGGACGCTACCGCGCCCGCGACCTCGTGCTGGCGCGCGCCAACAAGAGCGTCCGGTTGTTCGACGAGGTGGTCGACTCGCTGTCGAGCGGGCGGCAGCCCGACGCCGGACGGCTCATGGCCGTCGGCTATCTCATGCGCACCACGGCGGTTTACGGCAACGGCAAGTTCGGCATCGCCGACCGCGACGAAATCGTCGATCGGCCTGAATTGGCGGGTCCGTTCCACGCCGAAATGCTGACCGTCTGGTTGATCCGGTCGTTCACGATCGACCTCGCCGAACACGTCGCGGCGCGGCGGTCGCCCACCCGAGCGGTCCGTCTCGAGCCCGCGCTGCGCCGGCGGCTGGGCGTCGGCAACGCCACGGGTCTCGGAATGGCGCCGTTTCTGGTTCGCCACCCCGTGCTGATGCACAATTGGTTCCTGGCGCGGGAAACGGCGCTCGCGCGCATCCGCGCGTTGCCGACAGCGAGCCCCTCCGCGATGGCGGATTTCATGACGGCGCTGGCCGCCATGATCGGCAACGTCGGAAACTGGCGCACCGCGGACCCTAGGCAACAGACGGCCATCGCCGGCCTCGCCGTCGATCTCGCGACGCTGACGCGGGAGGCGCCCGCCATCCTCGACCGCTCGCCGCTCCCGTGGGATGCCCTCTATCGGTTCGTGGAGACGCGCTTTTCCCTGGAAGGCCAGGAAGCCAGCGTCGCGCTGCTGCTGGAGCCGCAGGGCGAATTCGTCGACGATCTCGCGGACAAAATGTCCGCCGACGAAGGCGCGGGCTTTCGCATCGACGGCGGCATCAGTTGCGACGCGTTGAAGGCCTCGATCGCGCGAGACTATGGCTGGACGCGCCGTTATGACTTTGGCCGCGAATCCGCGAATGCGCGCTTCTGGTACGTCTCCGAAGAGAAGCTCGAGCCGCGCCTGGGCGAGCGCTTCCGCGAACCCGGCGCCGAACGCGAGCAGCCGCTCGCGATCGCCCGCGATATCTCAGCGCTTTCGCAGGCGTTGGAAACTGAGCCAGGCCAGACGACCGTCGCGGATTTTCTGCTGCGCCGTCCCGAATGGCGTCATGTCGTTCGGCGCGCCCAGATCGTCGCCGCGCACCCTTACGCCGAAATTCGCGACAATCTGATCGACGCCGCAATGCGGCCGGTCGATCTTCTGCGCGCCAAGCTGGCGTTCTTCGGCGCACGCAATTTCGATCCGCGATCCGACCGCTGGGTGCGCATCGCGCTGTTCGCAGGCGAGCCCTTTCCTGGGGAAGTCGGGGCTTGAGCGAACTCTCCCTCAACGAAGTGGAGTCGCTGGCGCTCAAGGTCGGCCGTGGCTCGGGGTTCCCTTGGGGGCTCGCCGAGGACATAGGGCGCGGCGCGCGCGCGTTGGCGCAACGTGGCTTTCCCTGGGCGGAGGCGCTGGTCGGCCTGGCGCGAGACGCGGGAATTTGGCGGGCGCCATCGCCGCAGCGGGTCGAGGGTTGGCGCGAGCGTCGTCCTGAAATCGAATCGGCCGCGCCGTTGTGCCCGGTGCGCGCCGCCGCCTTGCTGATCGACGATCCGTCGGTCCTGGGCGGGCTTCCGCTCCGGCTCGCGAACGTCGGTCTTCCCCTCTGGATCGCCGCTCTGCTCGCGGCCTCGGGGAAAGACTTGGACGCGGAATGGCCGGAGGCTTCGATCGACGGCCTCTTGACGCCGGCCGCCGCCGTCACGATTTGGCCTCGCGCCGCGCCGAGGGCGCCGAC
>JBAQGU010001258.1:0-3977 GCA_049287975.1 Roseiarcus sp. | reverse complement strand
CCTCCGAGCCCCGCATCGGCAGGTTTACTCTTGCGGGCGAAACGCGGCGCGACGCGCCGGATGAGGGTCGTCGTAATTCCCATCGCGCTCACCCCAACCCTTCCCCGCGAGAGCGGGAGAGGGGGTTACGCCGCAAGGCTGAGCGCCGCGCGCAGCAACATGCCGTAGAGGTCGCGCGGATCGTCCGGGTCGGCCAGCAGATCGAGTTCCACGAAGCGCCCGGTACGGTCGAGCTGGTCCCGCACATAGCGCAACGCGGAGAAATCCTCGGTGGCGAAGCCGACGCTGTCGAACAGCGTGATCTGCCGCGAATCCCGCCGTCCTTCAGCCCGGCCCGCGAGGACCCGCCACAGCTCGGTCACAGGGTGATTCGCATCCAATTGCTGAATTTCGCCCTCGATCCGCGTCTGCGGCGGATATTCGACGAAAATGTCCGAGCGAAGGAGGATGTCGCGGTGCAATTCGGTTTTCCCGGGAGCATCGCCGCCGATCGCGTTGATATGCACGCCGGCGCCGATCATGTTGTCGGTCAGGATCGTCGCATGCTGCTTGTCCGCGGTGCATGTCGTGACGATGCCGGCGCCAAGGATCGCCTCCTCGCTCGACGCGCAGGAAACGACCTTCAGTCCGGCGGAGCCGAGATTGCGCGCGGCCTTTTTCGTGGCCGCCGGGTCGATGTCGTAGAGCCGCACCGCGTCGATCCCGCAAAGAGCCTTGAACGCGAGCGCCTGAAACTCGCACTGCGCGCCGTTGCCGATGATCGCCATCGTGCGCGCGCCCTTAGGGGCGAGGTACTTGGCCGCCACCGCCGAGGTCGCCGCCGTGCGCAGCGCGGTCAGGATCGTCATTTCGCAGAGCATTACGGGGTAACCGGTGCTCACGTCGGCGAGCACGCCGAACGCCGTGACGGTCTGGCGGCCTTCGCGAGTGTTCTTGGGATGGCCATTGACGTATTTGAACGTGTAGACCGCGCCGTCGCTGGTCGGCATCAGCTCGATCGCGCCTTCCGCCGAATGAGCGGCGATGCGCGCTTTCTTGTCGAACTGCTCCCAGCGGCGAAAGTCCTGCTCGATATAGGACGCGAGTTCGGCGAGAACCCGCTCGACGCCGATTTCCAGCACGATGCGCATCATGTGATCGACGCTCACGAAACGGACGAGGCTCAATGGCCCCGGCAAGACGGCGGTCATTTCGGATCTCCAGAGTTTTACGCGCGAGGCGTCTTCCTTGGCGCGGGCTGACATTCTCCGAATCTTACAGGATATTTTTATGATTGTCTACTGTTGACAGTTGACAATAGTTAAGTTCTTCGTCACGGTCTGCCCACCGATTGCGCCTCCGCGGACAGTTTCATGCACTTTGAAAAGCCGAGTAGCCTTTCTCGCTTCGGCGGGAACAGAGGGCGCCGGCATGACAGCGCCGTTTTGAATGACGCCGGCGAACCCGCGGTCGCCGCATCGACCGGCCGGTGGGCCACGCGGACATGAAAGTCGAGGCCGCCGGCAAACTGATCTCGACAAGTCTCTCCGGCGCGGTGCGGGACCGATTGATCCGCCTGATCGCCGCGGGCGACTTGCGGCCCGGCGACAGGTTGAACGAAGTCCATTGGGCCGAGAGCTTCGGCATCAGCCGCGGACCGGTTCGCGAGGCCGCACGCGAACTCGAGGGACAGGGCCTTCTCGTCAGCCGCATCAATCAAGGCTTCTACGTCGCGAATTTCACGGCCGCCGAAATCCGCGATATCTACGAGGCCAAGGACTGGATGGAGGCAGCCTTCATCTCGGATTTGGCCGCGCACACGGACGCCGCGACGCGCAAGTCCGTTCTCGCCGATATCGACAGCATCGAAGGCGCCGATCAGGTCGAGTTCAACGAGACGCTGTTTCAGTTTCGGGTGCGGATGTCCAAGCACATTCACAACCGCTTTCTCGCCGATCTCATGCTCACGCTCTATCGCAAGTTCTACATCCTCTCGGCCCTCGTCAGGACGCCCGAAGCGAGCGCCCGCCAGACTCGGATTCTGTCGGTCCTTCGGTGCTTCTGGACCGCGATGGGGAGAGACGACGTCGAAGCCGCCCGCGCGATCATGCGCGAGGACACCGCGTATTGGCTGGCGGACCTGCCGCAGCGCTTCGAAGGCGACGCCTAGGGCGCGACGGCCGAGCGCACCCGCGAAGGCCGCTTTCACGCCGCGGGCGCCATGTTGGCGCTGCCCGAGACTCGGAACAGCGCGCCGCAAGGGTGATGCGAGCGGCTTTCGTTGGTTCATAAATAAATGTTTAGTGTTACTCACGCAACTGTTCCCGTTCCGTTAATCTGTTTTCCGCAATTTGGCTTGACTCGTGCACAAAAAAGCATCGATTAAGCGCGCCGACCAAGAACCGTCGACCCGTCCCGGGCGTTATCCACCGAACGGCCGGAACCGGTTGGCACGAACGAGGAAACCAAGAATTTCCTCGGGGAGAAGCATTTTGAAGGCGACAGATATCTCGCATCCCGACTACTTTCATAAAGTGGTGGATTGTCAGTGGGCGTGCCCGGCGCATACGCCAGTGCCCGAATACATCAGGCGCATCTCGGCTGGCGATTACGTCGGCGCCTACATGATCAACTGGAAATCGAACGTCTTTCCCGGAATTCTGGGACGCACGTGCGACCGCCCATGCGAGCCGGCTTGCCGCCGCGGGCGCGTCGAAGAGCAGCCGGTCGCGATCTGTCGGCTCAAGCGGGTCGCCGCGGACTACAAGGGCGACGTATCGGCGCTGATGCCCGGACCGCCCGAAACGCGGAACGGCAAGCGCATCGCCTGCATCGGGGCCGGCCCGGCGTCGCTGACCGTGGCCCGCGACCTCGCGCCGCTCGGTTATGAAGTCATCGTATTCGACGCCGACCAGCAAGCCGGCGGCATGATGCGCAGCCAAATCCCGAAGTTTCGTCTGCCCGACGAAGTGATCGATGAAGAGGTCGGTTATGTCCTGGACGGGGGCGCAGCCTTCGTCGCGGAGCGGCGGATCGATAGCCTGAAAGCGCTGCTGAACGAAGGTTTCGACGCCATATTCGTCGGCAGCGGCGCGCCGCGCGGCCGCGATCTCTGGATTCCCGGGCGCGAGGAGGCCGCGGCGAACATACGCATCGGCATCGACTGGCTCGCCAGCGTGTCCTTCGGCCATACGCATTCGATCGGGCGCCGCGTCATCGTGCTGGGCGGCGGAAATACGGCGATGGATTGCTGCCGCTCGTCGCTTCGGCTGGGCGGCGTGGACATCAAGGTCGTCGTGCGCTCCGGCTTCGAAGAAATGAAGGCCTCCTCCTGGGAGAAGGAGGACGCGATGCGGGAAGGCGTCGCGATCCTGAACTACCACGTCCCCAAGGCTTTTCTTCACAACAACGGAAAGCTGACGGGCATGACCTTCGAAAAGGTCGCCGCCTCCAGGGATGAAAGCGGCCGCCGCGTCTTGACGCCGACCGGCGAACCGGACGTGCGCATCGACTGCGACGATGTGCTGATCGCGGTGGGACAGGAGAACGCCTTTCCCTGGATCGATGCGGATTCCGGCGTGGAGTTCGGCCGCGACGGCTTGCCCGAGCTCGATCCCCTCACTTTTCAATCGAGCCTGCCTTCGGTGTTCTTCGGCGGCGATTCCGCATTCGGGCCGAAGAACATCATTACCGCGGTCGCGCACGGTCACGAGGCGGCGATTTCCATTCACGCCTTCTGTCGCGGCGAGGACCCGCGTCTACGTCCGCCGCCGATGACCAATCTGATGAGCCAGAAGATGGGGATTCACGAATGGTCCTATGACAACGCGATCACGGTCGATGGCCGGTTCAAGGTTCCGCACAGAGACAACGCGATCGCCCTCAGGAATATCGCCACGGAAGTCGAGCTTGGCTTCGACCCTGCGCTCGCGCTGTCGGAGGCGCAACGTTGCCTCAACTGCGACGTGCAGACCGTATTCTCCGAGCCGGCCTGCATC
>JBAQGU010001257.1:0-14685 GCA_049287975.1 Roseiarcus sp. | reverse complement strand
GAGACAGGTCTTCCGAAAAGACGTAGGTCATGATCGCTACCAAGAACATCGCGACGTCGACCCAGAACAATAGCGAATGGTGGATGCGCCGTCAGTCGCGCCTTGGATTCCTGGCGGCTTCCCCCTCGGCCGTGCGTGCTTTTATTCACGAGGAGCCCATTCTTTCTGGCGTTATCGCGGCGGGTGAGTCCCGCTCCGGCTCGGCGGATATGAGTCGCCCGCTTCGCACTCGCAGGCAGCCAAAATCCAAGTTTGTTCGCAGAACGCCGATCGCCAGCTCGTTGAGCATCGCCTCGATCTCGGCGACCGGCAAGTGGCCGAGATAGGTGTTTAAAGCGCCCTCTCGATGCGCTGAACGGTCCAGGAGGTTGCTGTTGTTTTTCAAGCCGGAGTATGTTCTTTCTGTATTCTGTGGGCGTCAAAGGCGCTATGAACCTTTCAGGCGAGGGGGCGCCCTGCACGCAACCAAAATTGCGGGGCCGTCAGGGGGGAAACATGATCGATCTCGATCGGCGCACTCCGACCGTGGGCCTCGCCTTTTGGAAGGCGCTTCTATATTCCCTATATCAACTGCGCCCGGCCCGTCCGGTTCATGACGAAGCGCGGGTGAAAGGGAACCGTTTCCAGGCGCATGCGTAGAGGGGCCATGACGATCGTCAATCCATCACGATTGGGAAAAACGCACCGGCAGGAGAATTTCCCCGTTGCGTCGCTACTCGTTCGCGCCCAGCACCGTCCGATCATCCTGGCGTTCTATTATTTCGTGCGCGCCGCCGACGACGTCGCCGACGACCCGGCGCTGACCTCGGCAGAAAAAATCGCGCGCCTAGATCGCATGGAAGCGGCTCTGCTTGGCGAGACGGGTCTGGAGCGAACCCCCGAGGCGGCGGCTTTGCGGCACGCGCTGGCTGAGCGCGGGCTTGCGCCGCGGCACGCCCAAGACCTTCTGAAGGCTTTTCGGCTCGATGCGATCAAGCGGCGCTACGCGGATTGGAAAGATCTGATGTCGTACTGCGCCCTTTCGGCGATGCCGGTCGGACGCTTCGTCCTCGACGTGCACGGGGAGAGCCCTTCGACATGGGCGGCTTCCGATGCGATCTGCGCGGCGCTGCAGGTCATCAACCACCTCCAGGACTGCGGCGCGGATTATCACGATCTCGACCGGGTCTACCTGCCGTTGGATATCTTGGCCAGCCACGGGGTCGCCATCAAAGCGCTGGGAGCGAAGACGGCGTCCCCGGGCTTGCGCTCCTGCATCGCCGAACTCGCGGTTCGCACAGCGGAATTGCTCCGCGAGGGCGATGGGCTGGTCGGCGCCGTCGCCGACTGGCGGTTGCGAGCCGAGATTTCCGTCATTCACGCGCTCGCGATGCGGCTGACGCACGTGCTCGCAGAGAAGGACCCACTCGGCGACGAGACCCATCTCAGCAAGTGGCAGGCGGGGTGGATAGGTCTCTTCGCCGCTTTCCGCGGCGCCACGCGTGGCTCCGGTCCAGCCTCTCGCCCGGCCGCCTCGGGGTCGCGGATATGACCTTGGCGATCGCCGAACCGGTCGAAGACGGGGCCGCGCGGGCCTCCGGGAGCTCGTTTTACCTGGCGATGCGGATCCTGCCGGCCAGGCAACGCCAGGCCATGTTCGAGATCTATTCTTTCTGCCGGGCGGTGGACGACATCGCCGACAATGGCGGCCCGCGCGAGGTTCAGATCGCGCGGCTGCAGCGTTGGCGCGACGATCTCGACGCGACCTATGCGGGGGCGCCGCGGCAGCGCCTGCTCGCGCTGGCCCAGGCGATAGAAAACTTCCAGCTCCGGTGCGAGGACTTCATGGCGGTGATCGACGGCATGGAGATGGATGTGCTGTCGACGATAGTCGCCCCGGATTGGGCGACGCTCGATCTCTATTGCGACCGCGTCGCCAGCGCCGTCGGCCGGCTCAGCGTCCGTGTGTTCGGAATGGACGAAGAGCCCGGCGTTGCGTTGGCGCATCACCTGGGCCGCGCGCTGCAATTGACCAACATCCTTCGCGATATCGACGAGGATGCGGGCGTGGGACGGCTATATCTGCCGCTGGAGGCTCTCCTCGGCGCTGGCATCGGGACGCGGGTTCCGGCGGAGGCGATCGCCCATCCGGCGATTGGAAACGCTTGCGCGCCCGTCGTGGCGCGCGCCGAACGCCACTTCCTCGAGTCGGAGGCGATTTTGGCCGGGAGTCCTCGCGCCGTGGTGCGAACCCCCCGCATCATGGCGGAGGCCTATCGCTTGATCCTGTCGCAATTGGTCGCGCGCGGATGGGAAGCGCCGCGGGCGCGTGTCAAACTGCGTCGCGTTAGCCTAGTCTGGATTCTCTTGCGTTGCATCGTCCGCTGAGGTCGCGCACGATTCACGTCGTGGGCGCCGGCTTGGCGGGGCTCTCCGCGGCGGTCGATCTCGCCTCTCGCGGCATCAGTGTCGCTGTCCACGAGGCTACCCGGCAAGCGGGGGGACGATGCCGTTCCTATCTCGATTCCACGCTCGGCATGGAAATCGACAACGGCAATCATCTCGTCCTTTCCGGCAATCGCGCCACGCTCGCCTATCTCGACGCTATCGGGGCGCGCGGCCGTCTCTGGTCGTCATCGTCGGCTTCTTTTCCCTTCGTCGATCTGAAGACAGGCGAGCGTTGGACCGTGCAAGCCAACGACGGCCCGATCCCCTGGTGGGTTCTCGACCGAAAGCGCCGCACGCCCGGCGCGCGCCTTCCCGAATATCTCGCGCTCGCGCGACTGTTGCGGGCGCGGAGCGGCGCGACGATCGAGGAAACGATTTCGTGCGCGGGACCTCTCTATGAGCGCCTGATCGAACCCTTCCTCACGTCCGCGCTCAACATCGACGCTCCAGAAGGTTCCGCAATACTCGCGGCGAGCGTGATCCGCGAGACGCTCGCGGCGGGCGGGCGCAGCTATCATCCGTTGATCGCGCGCGAAGGGCTCTCCGCCGCCTTCGTGGATCCCGCGATTCGCTACATCGAGGCCCGCGGGGGCGACGTGACCTTTGGTCGCCGGTTGCGCGGGCTCGGTCTCGATTCCCATCGGGCGGCCGAACTCGACTTCGGCGATGCGACGATCGCCTTGACGCCGGACGATGGCGTCGTCCTCGCGGTTCCCCCTCAGGCCGCGGGCGAACTCGTCCCCGGCCTGTCGACGCCGACGCAATTCCGGGCGATCGTCAACGCGCATTACCGTATCGAGCCTCCCGCGGGGCTCGCACCGTTGGTCGGGTTGGTCCATGGGCTGGCGCAATGGCTGTTCTCTTTTCCCGGCCGCCTCTCGGTGACAATCAGCGCCGCGGACCACCTGCTCGAAATTCCTCGGGAGGAACTCGCCGAGCGAATTTGGCGGGACGTTGCCGCTGTGGCCGACATTGCGGAGCCGATGCCGGCGTGGCAAATCGTGCGCGAGCGGCGCGCCACTTTCGCGGCGTCGCCGGAGCAGGAGGCGAAGCGCCCCGCTACGGACACCGCCTGGACCAATCTGTGTCTGGCCGGCGATTGGACCGGCACCGGGCTCCCGGCGACGATCGAGGGCGCCATCCGGTCCGGAACGAAAGCGGCGCGTACACTCGCGCCGCAATGACCAATGGAGAAAAAGATGTCCGAAGTCTCAGCGCGCGCCACTCAGATTTCGCCGAGATCGCTGGACGGCGCGATTTCCGCGGCAACCGACGCCCTGTTGGCCGTCCAGCGTCCGGACGGACATTGGGTGTTCGAACTCGAGGCCGACGCCACCATCCCCGCCGAATATGTCCTGATGCGGCACTACCTCGGCGAGCCCGTCGACGCGGAATTGGAAGCCAAGATCGCGACATATCTGCGCCGCCGCCAGGGCGCGCCTGGCGGCTGGCCCTTGGTTCAAGACGGCGATTTCGACATGAGCGCGAGCGTGAAGGCCTATTTCGCGCTGAAGATGATCGGCGACGACATCGAGGCGCCGCACATGCACCGGGCGCGCTCCGCGATCCGCGCGCGAGGCGGCGCCGCGCAAAGCAACGTCTTCACGCGCGCGCTGCTGGCGTTGTTCGGAATCGTCAGCTGGCGCGCCGTTCCAGTCATGCCGGTCGAGATCATGCTGCTGCCGCGCTGGTTCCCGTTTCATCTCGACAAGATATCCTATTGGGCGCGCACCACGATCGCGCCGCTGCTGGTGTTGGGCGCGCTGAAACCGGTCGCCCGCAATCTCAAGCGGGTCAGCATCGAGGAACTCTTTCTCGCGCCGCCGCTTACGACGGACATGCCGGAGAAAGCGCCGCATCAGAATTCCGCCTGGTTTCAATTTTTCCGAATCGTCGACAGCATTCTGCGTGTGGCCGAGCCGCACTTCCCAGAAGGCTCGCACAAACGGGCTATCGATGCAGCCGTGAAATTCGTCACGGAGCGGCTGAATGGAGAGGACGGATTGGGCGCGATCTTTCCCCCGATCGTCAACAGCCTACTGATGTACGACGCCCTCGGCTACTCGCGTGCGCATCCTAATTACACGACCGCTCGCCGCGCGATCGAGAAGCTGCTGGTCGTGAGTTCGGACGAAGCCTACTGCCAGCCGTGCGTATCGCCAGTATGGGATACTGCGCTGGCTTGTCACGCCTTGTTGGAAGTGGGGTCGGGGCCAGCCATGAACGCCGCCAACGCCGGCCTGAATTGGCTGCGGCCGCTCCAGGTGCTCGACCTCGCCGGGGATTGGAGCGCGCAGCGGCCGGACGTGCGCCCTGGCGGTTGGGCGTTCCAATACGCGAACGCGCATTACCCGGATCTCGACGACACCGCCGTGATCGTGATGGCGATGGACCGCGCGCAAAAGGCGAGCGGCGGCGCGTCTTTCCAGACCGCTATCGAGCGCGGCCGCGAATGGACCGCAGGATTGCAGAGCCGCAACGGCGGCTGGGGCGCCTTCGACGCGGACAACAATTACGGCTATCTCAACAACATCCCGTTTTCCGATCACGGCGCCCTGCTCGATCCCCCAACCGAGGATCTGACGGGGCGCTGCGTCTCCATGCTCGCGCAGCTCGGGGAGGCGCCCGCCACCTCCGCGGCGCTACGCGACGGCCTCGCGTTTCTCCGTCGAACGCAGCGCGCGGACGGAAGCTGGTACGGCCGATGGGGCGTGAACTACATCTATGGGACTTGGTCGGCGCTCTGCGGTTTGAACATCGCAGGGCTTGATCGCGAGGCCCCAGAAATGCGAAAGGCGGCCGGTTGGCTCGCCTCCATCCAGAACCCGGACGGGGGTTGGGGCGAGGACGGGACGAGCTACAAACTGGATTATCAGGGATACGAAGCCGCCCCGAGCACGGCCTCACAGACAGCGTGGGCCCTGCTCGGACTGATGGCGGCGGGCGAAGTCGAGAGTGCGAGCGTCGCGCGCGGGATCGGGTTTCTGATCCGAACCCAGGCGCAAAACGGCTTCTGGGACGAAGATCGTTACACCGCGACGGGTTTCCCACGGGTGCTGTATTTGCGCTATCATGGGTATCCGAAGTTTTTCCCGCTTTGGGCTCTCGCGCGATACCGCAATCTCAGGTCCGGCCGGGCGACCAAATTCGGCATGTGAGATCGAAGCCGCCAGGAGTTCGAATTCGCCAACGCGGCTCACCGTCGTCTACGTCAGGCAACCGCTCGTCGTAGTGATGGCCGACGAGGTATGGGCAGAACTGGCTATCTCCGCCGGAGTGACGTTCTCATTGGTCGCCGCCTGGGGCAGGGTCGACCGACGGCGAATTCGTGCTCGTCGGCTTTGGGGCCTTCTTCGACGCGGGGGACGCCACGATCTGCCTGGGGGACGACGCGACGAGGATCTTCGCCATTTCAGCGGCGGGAATGGCGTCGTCGGGAAGTCGCTTCCAGATCTGGGTCTTACCGAATATCGGAAGGCCGATATAGCCGCGCACTGCCAGTTCCTTGCCATCCGCGCTCAACTCCATCTCCGCGTGATAGACCGAGCCGTCGCGTGGATCGAGGATCGTCCCTTCCTTGTAAGTGAGCCCCTCACGCTTCATGCCGTTGACCATCGCGAGGCCAAGCATTTTTGCGTTCTTCTGGTCGCCGGTGCACTTGGTGCAGGTGTCGACGAACTTTTCGCCGGGTTTTTTGAACCCCTTGACCAGGTGACCCACCCAAGGGCCATCCTTTTCCTTTTCCTCGAAGAAAAACCACGCTTGAGGTTGGCCCTCATCGTCGTCGGTTTCCCAGAATCCGCTGACGGTCGGAAGCGGCGCCGCGTGAACGGAGCCCATCGTCAGCAACATGAGGGCGATCGCTAGGGCGAATGCTGGCTTCATGTGAATACTCCGAAAGATGAACCGAGCCGGCGGCGGCGCCGGCCGTCGATTTTCCCTCGAGGGATCGGCGAAAAGGCGCCGCGCCCGAAGACGTGGCAGCTCAACGCCCGTGATCCATCAGAACATTGAGGCATTTTATCGAGAGCGCATCGCGATTATTTTCGAGACATGCCAGATAGGCGTTGTCGTCGGAGCCCGGGGGCACCTTTTTGCAGAACTTACGCACATCCGGACTACAGGCGGCCTGTTCCTGAGGCGTACCCGACGTCGCCAGCGCCATCGAGGAAAGGCTGATGAATGCGACGGCTAGTAGAACTTTGCGGAACATCATTATTCGTTTTCCTTGGTTGCGGCCGCGTTGCGGAGCGTGTTTTACGGCCCGCCCAATGTGGGAATCAAAGCCGCAAAGGATCACTAACGAAAAGTCGGCGGTTCGCCAATCTCAACGCGCCCGAAAGAAAAACAACGACCGACACGGGGCTTGGATTAGGGCGACGAATCCGGATAAAACCCGCAGCGCCGAAGAGGGCCGAGGGCTTCCTCGTGGCATTTGTCGGGATTACACTTTATGCGTCGTCAGCACCGACTTGCATTTCGGCGAGAGTGTGTTCCGGTTCGATACGAGGCAGTTCTGAAACGCCTTGTTCCCAGCGCTCCGAGGAATTTTGTAGCAGAACTTGCGCACGTCAGGACGACAGGCGGCCTGCTCCTCCGGCGTTCCCATTTGAGCCGTCGCGATCGACGAAACGCTGGCGAACGCCAGGGCCATTAGGGCTTTGCGGAAAATCATTGTTCATTTCCCTCTATGGCGCCAGTTCGGCCCTTGGGCAAACGGAACGGCCCTAAAGGCAGCCGAAACGAGAATCTACGATGACTAGCGACAGGGCGATTGGTTCGCCCGTTCGTTGCATTTTTGCCAGTCGCTCGTCGTGCTTCGAATCCACGACTCATGGCCGTTGACCTGCCAGCGCACGCCGGCACTTCGCCGAAACCTTGTCTCGGTTCATTTCGAGGCAGTCCTGGTACGCCCTGTCGGGGGATCCCAGCGCAAGCTTGGAGCAGAACTTGCGCACGTCCGGACGGCAGGCGGCCTGTTGCTCCGGCGTCCCCGTATCGGCTATCGCGAGCGAAGGAACGAGGGCAAACGCCATGGCCAGTAGGGCTCTGCGGAACACCATGGCGCGTTCTCCTTCGTTGCGGCCGCCTCAGGCCGTGGAATCGGGCGGGGGTGTGCGCGGCTTGCCCATCAGGATCGGCTGAAACAGGGCGGCAGCGGCAAGCGTGGTGAGCAGCGACAGAGCTAGCAGTTTACCCATGCTCGAAGTCCCCGGATGGGAGGAAAACACCAAACTGCCGAACGCGGTGGCGGTCGTCAGCGCGCTGAAGATGACGGCCCGCGTCAGGGGGGTCTGGAGCAGGTGCGTAGTTCCTTCTCGCCACGCCATGATGTAGTATATTTTGAATGCGACGCCGACGCCCAACAGCAGAGGAAACGCGATGATATTGGCAAAATTGAGCGGCATGCCTATCAAAGAACAAATTTCCAAAGTGACGACGGCTGCCATCAACAACGGTACGAGCGTCAACAGGACGTCGCTGAACCGACGCAGCACGACCCACAACAGAACCGCGATCGAAAGGAGCGCCAATATGGCGGCCTCGACGAAGGCGCCTACCACCGTCCTGCCGGCCTCGAGGATCGTGATCGGTCCCTCGGTCGCGCTGGGCTCGACCGCGAGCACAGCGCTCGCAAAGCGGCGCATCGCCGCGTTGTCGCTCGGATTCCCCTTGGGCGCGATCGAAACGCGCGCGCGACCGTCCGACGTCATCCAGTCCCTGACCAGTTCGGGGGGCAGGGTTTCTAGTGTGATCGGCCGCGCCTGTAGCGATTCCCGCATTGCGGCCAGATCCTCTCGCAACGGTAGAATATAGGCCTGTTCGGCTTTGGCGCGCTCCGCCGGGCTCGCTTTGGCGAGAGCCAAAAGTGCGGCGGCGAGCCGTCGGGCGGCGTCCCGTCCCGCTCCCTTCTGATCCCCGGCTGCCTCGGTCAAGCGCCCTGCGCCTTCGTTCAGGGCATCGACATTCTCGGCGTCTGTCGGCGGAGCTTGCACGTTTTTTGGATCGAAAGCGTCCTTGATTTTGTTCCAGGCGTTCTCGATGAGGGGCGCCTTCTCCGCCTGGTCATCCGGGATGAAGCTCGCAAGCGTGACGGCATGCGAAACCTCGGGCAGCTTCGAAACCCGCTCCACAATCGCTTTGGCCTGATCGAGATTCGGCGCCAGCACCGCCACCGCGTTGGCGTCGGTGGACGGATCGCTGGTTAGCTCCTTGTAGGCCACGACGGCTTCCATTTTGGGACTGTTCAGATTGATCGGGTTGAAATCGAAGCGCAGCCAGAACAGCAGCGGAAGGGCGCCGATCACCACGACGGCCACACCGATGATGATGGGCACGCGATGCCGCGCCAGGAAATTATCGAAGGGCGCCAGCGAGGTATATCCAAGCGGTTCTGGCTCGCCGGGAGGGTTGAGCAGCGAGATGAGCGCGGGGAGCACGGTGACGCTGGTCGCGAAAGCGATCAGCATTCCAAAACCGGCGATCTGTCCGAGTTCCGATACGCCCTTGTAGTTGGTGGGTAGAAACGAGAAGAAACCCGCGGCGGTGGCGCAGCCTGCGAGCGTCAGCGGAGCGGCGACATGGAAGCCCGCGTGTCGGATGGCTTGTTTGAGATCGGGAATCCCATACCGTTCAGAGCGATAGCGAACACTGTACTGGATCGCAAAATCGACGCCTATCCCGACGAACAGCACCGCGAAATAGACCGAGATCAAATTGAAGGAGCCGACCATGAACAGGCCAAGCGCGGCGGTGACCGGCAATCCGACGAGCAGATTGACGAATAAGGCGACGACCAATTTCGCCGAGCGCAGCGCCAGCCAAAGGATGACAAGCACGATGGCGAACGTGATCACGCCGTTCCTCGCCGCGTTCTCCTTGATGGTCCCGAATTCCTCGTCGGACAGCGCCACCGGTCCGGTCAGTTGAATGGTCGCCTGATACTGCGGCGCGATGGTCGCGGCGATTTGCCGCAGCCTTTCGCTCGCGGCGCGGCCCGGCTGCAGATCGGCGTAGTCGAGCACGGGGCGGACCTCGATGATTCCGCGCAGTTCATTCGGCTCCGCTGGATGGCCCTCCTCCAACACGCGCCAGGAGAAGCTCGCCGGGCGGCCCGCCAACACGTTCTCGAGCGTCTCAGCGGCCATGTTCAGAGGTCGGGCGAGTTGATCGAATGTCAATTTCCTTTGGTTGAGGCCGATCAGGACATCCTCGAGCATCGCGATCAACCCGCGCAGGCTTTCATCGGTCGCCACATCCTGTAAGAGCGGTTCGGCCTGCGTCATCCCAGCGAGGCTCTTCTCCAGCGCGTCTTTGGGTTGGAACAGCAATCCATGCTGGGCGAAGAACTGGGCGAGGCTGGGATTGGAAACCGCCTTGAAATTCGACTTGTCCTCGGCGAGCGCCTGCGTAAGGGCCGTCGTTGCCACGGAAGTCAGTTCCGGGGTCGGCGCCTCGACGATGACCTCGATCAGTTCATAGCGTCGGAACTCGCTTTCGAACGCGACCTCGCGTTGCCGCCAATCGAGCTGATCCGAAAGTAGCGCATCGATGTTGGAATTGATGCTGAAATGGGTGGCCGAATAGTAGGCGCAGGCCAACGCCATGAGCAGGCCGACGGCGACGACCGCCCGCGCATGGCGCAAGCAGAAGTCGATGACATTTACGACAGTCGAAGTCAGCATGCTGGGGGATGATTCCTGGGCCCGGCGAACAACCTCGCCCGGAGGCGGCCACGCGATCGGGTTTCCCCTCGCACGGCCATCGGCCGAACCGCCGCTATGAAGCGATGCCTATCAGCCGCTCTGACGCGATGCGTATCAATTGACGTTGGTCGGCGACTTCGAAGAGGAAGCCGCGCCGCCAACGCCGCGAGCCTTGCGCGGAATGCCGGCCAGCATCTTCTCGACATGGCGCGAGAACACGAACTCGGCGGGCCGCTGGCGCTCGAGCGAAATCTCCGGCGCCATCGGACCCTCCGTTTTCATGCCCCGCATCGTCGTCCACAGAGTTTTGAGCGGACTGGCGATCGCCGCGTGGACGGCCGTCGGCTCGTAACCGCAATGGGCCATGCAATTTGCGCACTTTTCGTAGCGACCGGTGCCGTAGCTGTCCCAGTCCGTCGTCTCCATGAGCTCCTTGAACGATGCTGCGTAACCCTCGCCGAGGAGATAGCAGGGCTTCTGCCAACCGAACACATTGCGCGTGGGCATGCCCCAGGGCGTGCAATGATACTCCTGATTACCGGCCAGGAAGTCCAAATACAGCGGCGAGTGCGTGAGCCGCCACTTGCGGCCCTTGCCCTGAGCGAACACTCTGCGGAAGAGTTCCTTCGTCTTACGCCGATTGAGGAAATGCTCCTGGTCCGGCGCCCGCTCGTAAGCGTAACCAGGGGAAATCGTCACGCCAACGCCCAATTCCGCGGTCCGATCGAGGAAAGCGGCGATATCGTCGGCAGCATGGCCGTCGAAAATCGTCGCATTGACGTTGACCTGAAAACCGGCCGCTTTCGCGGCTTTGATCGCGGAGACCGCGATGTCGTATACTCCAGCCTGCGACACCGACTTGTCGTGGTGTTCCTTCAAGCCGTCGAGATGAATGCTGAAGAAAAGGTAGGGTGATGGTTTGAACAGATGCAGCTTCTTCTCCAGCAGCAGGGCGTTCGTGCATAGCGAAACGAATTTCTTGCGCGCCACGATGCCAGCGACGATCTGTCCTATTTCCTTATGAATCAGCGGCTCGCCGCCGGGAAGCGCCACAAGGGGCGCGTCGCACTCATCCACCGCGTCGAGGCATTCTTTTACGGACAGCCGCTGATTGAGGATGGGGTCGGGATAATCGATCTTGCCACAGCCGACGCATGCCAGGTTGCAACGAAACAGGGGCTCCAACATCAAGACGAGTGGATAGCGCTCGCGCCCGGCGAGCCGCTGCTTGAACAGATAGGCGCCGATTTTCATTTCTTTGAAGAAAGGGATCTGCATGGCTCATCCTTGACTGAGGGGCCGCGCCAAGGCTGTCGGAAGCCGGGGCAGCGAGGAGACGCTCGCCAACTCTGGCGGCAATCGAAATTCAATCGTTTCATCGGGTCCATTCAACGTCGAGATTTCGACCGGACCCGGCCGTCGTAGCCAAATCACTCCTCCCACCAGCGCTTCGGGAGCGAAAGCGCCGGCTATCGCGCCAACGGATTTTACGTTGTCGAACCGCTCGCTGCGCAATTCGCCGCTGTCGGCGACGAGATGGCTGCGCACGCCCGTCTCCAGGCTGTTCTCATGCAGACGATTCGAATTCGAGCTGTTCTTCGCCCCGACGACGAGCAGGAGTTCGACATCCGCGTGCTGTTCCGCGATACCGACTTCGAACGTCCGCTCCGGAAAGGCCTTGCCGAAGATATCGAGGCCGGCGCCCGAGGACATGGCCACCGTCACGGCGAAGCTTCGCAGGCCGTCCGCGATCTGCCCCAGGTCACCTGCGTCGTATCCCCTCAAACCTTCCGGGTTTTTTATGTCGTCCAGCATACCGCCTCCGGTTCATGGGCGCGTGAACGCGCCCCGTAATGGCGTTCTAATCACGTCATTAAACCGCCACGGCATTTTTCGGAACGCGACAAATTGAAGCCTCATTCGAAATTTATGATTCCAACAGGCGCAACGGAGAAGGTTCGGAAAGTACCTACGCGCGGTTCGCGTACGTTTTTTTATTGGGCCTGAAGGCCGTGTTTTCACCCCCGAGTTCCCAGCCTCGCCCGCGCCTTTACACGGCCATTGAGCCGTCGACAAGCCCTTGCGCCCACTTCCGAGATTGAGATAGCGGGGGTGCTACTCACTGTGGCTTCGGCTCGGGCGTCGCCGTGGGACGCGCCGGCGGAGCTGCCAACGACGATCCGCCACCGAAATTGCCTCCGCGTTGCATCTCGAGACACGTCAGCAATTCGACGTAGCTGAATTGCATTCCGGGCGTCGAGGCGCAATTGTTCTTGTCGGCCGCCGAGTAGCGACCCCATTCACGCCGAAGCTGATCCCGCGCCGACGTTTCGTCGCCGACGCAACCTCGCATTGCGGTCACCCGATCCTCGGGCAGGGAATCGACCTTCGCGCTCTCACAAATCCTATTGATATCGGCCTGCGGAATTGACGCTCCGAGCGCAGCCAACAGAAACATCACCACCATCGCTTCCTCCTTCCAGAGGAAATATAGCAGGCCCACCCGAAAGACCCCGAAAATACGTAACGACATCGACCGCGTTTTCAAGGGTCCCCGGGCGCGGCGGGCCGTCCAGGCTGACCATGTCGGTTGCAGAACCGGACAGTCCGCGTTGGGTTCCCCAGAAGCCAAATTCTGAAATAACCGACGGGGCGGGGCGCGCATGCCGCCATCACCGTAGAAGCGGATCTCGATGACCCTCACCGTCGCCCATCTCCAACCCATCGTCTCGCTGATCGCCGGCGTTCTGATCCTGATCGTGCCGCGATTATTGAACTATAACGTCGCTATTTTTCCGATCGTGTCTGGCGTGATCGGACTCGGACGGCGTTCCTCTCGAGTTTCCTACGACCCCGTGCGACGGAAACGTCCGTCGGCCTCGGCGGCGCCGGCCGTCTCGACGTTTTGCGGTTCGCCCGAGACCCGCTATGTTGGCCCCGAATCAGCAGTTCCCGATGCCTCACCCCGCCCGCCCAGGAGAAGCCGTGAAGCTCGAGGGGCCCCGCTCGATCCTGGTCCGGGCGATTGTGATCGCGATGGCGGCAATAGGCGTCGCGGCGTACGCACGATACGCCGGCGATCCCGCCGCGACGTCTTCGCCGCAGCCGACGGCCTCGGCGACCGCCTCCCTGGCCACCCCCCCGGCAACGGTCCCGATCGATCGATTGATGACGATCGTTCCCTTGCCGGACCTCGTCCAGGGGTCGCCGTCGGCGTCTATCACGATCATCGAATACGCTTCGACGACCTGCAGCCATTGCGCGGCTTTTCATGAAACCACCTGGCCGGAACTGAAGGCGAAATACATCGACAGCGGCCGAGCCAAGTTCATCTTACGCGAATTCCCGCTCGATCCGCTCGCGACCGCGAGTTTCATGCTGGCCCGCTGCGCAGGCTCCGACAAGCGCGACCTATGGGTCGATCTCTTCTTTTCGCAACAGAAAACGTGGGCCTTCGGCGACAGGCCGGTCGAAGCGCTGCTGGCCATGGCCGAGCGGATCGGAATGTCGCGGACCGATTCCGAGAACTGCATGAAAAACCAGGACCTCTACGCGCAGATCAGTCAGGGCCGCGAGCGCGCCGCCGTGGCGTTCAACATCGATTCGACCCCGACGTTTTTCGTCAATGGCCGCAGACTGAGAGGCGAGTTGGCGCTTTCCGACTTCGACCGCGTTATCGATCCGCTGTCGAAATGAGATGGTTTCGCACAGGATTCTCGATTTTCGCCCTCGATTGGACTAGCGCGATGCGGCGGCGTGTCGCACACGCAGAAGTGTCGGCGGCGTTGGACCGACATAGACGCGCGCCGAGCGCATCTTCGGCGCGACGGTGTCGAGGAGCAGAGCAGAGAGTTCGGCGCCCATGAAATTCGAGCGGCTGCGTCTGGCTGGATTCAAGAGCTTTTGTGATCCCACCGACTTCAAGATCGAGGCGGGCCTCACCGGCATCGTCGGGCCCAACGGCTGCGGCAAGTCGAACCTCGTCGAGGCCATGCGCTGGGTGATGGGCGAGAGCTCCTACAAGAACATGCGCGGCTCCGGCATGGACGACGTCATCTTCGCCGGGTCGGGAAAACGCCCTTCGCGCAACATCGCGGAAGTCGGTCTCGTTCTCGACAATTCCGATCGCCTGGCTCCGGCCGCATTCAACGATTCCGAGACGATCGAGGTCACCCGGCGGATCGAGCGCGAATCCGGCTCGACCTTTCGCGTCAACGGGCGCGAGGCGCGCGCGCGCGACGTGCAGTTGCTGTTCGCCGACGCCTCCACCGGCGCCCGCTCGCCCGCGTTGGTGCGGCAGGGGCAGATCGGCGAGATCATTTCGGCGAAGCCGCAGGCGCGCCGACTGATCCTCGAGGAAGCCGCGGGCGTTTCGGGACTGCATTCGCGGCGACACGAAGCCGAATTGCGGCTGAAGGGCGCGGAGGACAATCTCCTGCGCCTCCATGACGTGCTGGAGCAGATCGACGCGCAGACCGAGAGTCTCAGGCGTCAGGCCAAGCAATCGACGCGTTACCGGGCCCTCGCCGCCGAAATCCGTCGTCACGAGGCG
>JBAQGU010001256.1:0-5236 GCA_049287975.1 Roseiarcus sp. | reverse complement strand
CCGGTCGGGACATCCTCGAGTTTGTCGAAGGGGTCCACCGTCGCCGAGATTTCCCATATCGGAGACAAGTCCCGCGTCGCCTGCTTCTGGATGGCGGCGGACACCTTGAGAACATCGCCTCGAGGGATTTGCGTGGATTCCGAGACGAGGGCTAGCTGTCTGATGAGCGCGGGCATTCAAACCTCCTCCCTAGTTTTGTATCTGTTTTATATACACAGTTCGACGGGAGTTTGCAACCGTTTCGTTTGCAGCAGTTCGAGGGAAGAAGATCGATGTGCGGTCGAGATGGCGCACGGGACGCTAGTGCCGCGCGTCGATCAAAACGATGGGATCTTCCCCTCTCCCGGCCTTTTTGCAGGTGTAATTACGTGGCACGACGCCTTCGCAAATCTGCCGCACCCGAGCCATTCATTTCAACGATTTGGGCCCGACACTCGGTCGCAAGCGTCGAAGATCAGTTAAGAACGTAGAAATAATGGCCGTGCAAAGGCTTTTTCGCCAAAAGGGCCACCACGTCTTCGCCGCAATTCCGTGGCGTGCTGTACATTGGTTCATCCGGGGAATCCCGGTTACGACGAGTAAGAGGGAGGATCACCATGAACGTCGTCGAGATCGCGAAGGCCGCAGTCACCGCATACAACGACAAGAACTGGAGCAAGGCGAAGGACAGTTTGGCTGCCGATGCCGTGTACGATGAGAAGGGAACCCACCGTCGCATCCAAGGCACCGGCGAGATCATCGAGGCCTGGCAGGGCTGGGCGAAGGCCTTCCCCGACTCCAAGGCCACATTCGTGCGCGAGTTCGCGAGCGGAGACATCGCCGTCCTCGAGCTCGTATGGAACGGCGTTCACACCGGGCCGCTGCACACACCAACGGGTACCATTCCGGCATCGAACAAGCCGATCGAGATGCCGGCATGCCAGGTCGTCCAGGTCGAAGGCGGGAAGGTCAAGAGCGTCTCGCACTACTTCGACATGCTCACTATGCTCACACAGATCGGAGCCACGAAGGGCTAGCTTTCTCATGTCCTTTGTTCGGCCCGCGCCGGAGGCGAGGGCCACTTTTGCGACACGTTTCCCAGAAAAGTCAATAGCGCCGCCATTATTTGTTTTTCATTCGGTGCTATACTTCAGCAATGGACGATGACACGACCGAGATCATCGAGACTCTCAATCTCATTCTCGCACAGATGGCCACAAAGGACGATGTTGGCGACCCAAAGCGGCCCGCCGAGGGCGCGCCTCCTGTCAAGAAGGGGCGATTCTGCCGGGCCCCCCATGCTAGTCTATCCGCGGCGGTCGAGGGCGGTGCATGGCGGAACGTCGAAAGCTTGCGGCGATCCTATGTTCGGACGTGGTCGGCTACAGCCGTCTTGCCGGCGCGGATGAGGATCGCGTCCTCGCGCGGCTCCGCGCGCTGCGCAGCGACCTCATCGACCCCACAATCGCCGTGCATCATGGACGCGTCGTCAAGCGGACGGGCGACGGCGCTCTCGTGGAGTTCCGGAGCGTTGTCGACGCGGTGCGCTGCGCTATCGAAATTCAGAACGCGATGATTGAACGCAACTCGGGCGTCTCAGAGGATCGCCGCATTGCCTTTCGCATCGGCATTCATATCGGCGACGTCGTCGAGGAGAGTGACGGCGACCTCATGGGCGACGGTGTCAACATCGCGGCAAGGCTGGAGGGCGTGGCCAAACCCGGCGCGATCTGCCTGTCCGAGGACGCGTTTCGTCAGGTGAGAGGACGGCTCGATCTCGCGGTTACCGATCTCGGGCTGACGGCGCTGAAGAACATCGCCGAACCTGTGCGGGCCTATTCGGTCGAGGTCGGCGTGCCGGCGCTGGCGAAGGCTGCGATGAAGTTAAAGCCGCCCGAACTGAAAAAGAGATCGATCTTGGCCCCACTTGTCGCCGGGGCCGTCGCGCTTATCGTGATCGGGGGCGCGGCTTGGTATTTTTTTGCTGCTAACCTAAACGCCCCGATCGCATCGCCGGAAGCCGCCCATCTCTCCATCGTGGTGCTGCCGTTCGCCAACCTCTCGAACGATCCTGCCCAGGATTATTTCGCCGACGGCATCACCGAGAATCTCACCACGGACATCTCGCGCATCCGGGGCAGCTTTGTCATTGCCCGCGCCTCGGCCTTCAGTTTCAAAGGCAAGGCCATTGACGCCAGAGAGATCGGTAAGGCTCTCGGCGTGCGGTATGTGCTTGAAGGGTCGGTGCAGCGAGACCAGAACCGCATTCGGGTCAATGCGCAACTGATCGACGCGAAGACAGATGGTCAGCTCTGGGCCGAACGTTTCGACAAGCCTCTCGCCGACATCTTCGCCATGCAAGACGAAATCGTCGCCGCCCTCGCCAGCCAATTGGGGGCCGAGTTGATTGCCGCCCCGCCGGCGATCAAGACGGCCAACAAAAATAGCTTCAACTCCAGGAAACACGACCCAGGAAAGGCTTAACCCATGTCGAGCGAAGTCAAGTCACAAGATTGGTCGAAGCCGGCCGCCATGGCCATCCCGAAGGGAGGATTTGATCCTGCTACCGCGCAAAAAGGCCGCTACGGCCCGATTTTTCCCAAGTCCCCCGCTTGCTATGGCTTCTCGATTGTCGCGAAGGTCATTCCCGGTCGAGAGGAAGTGTTCTATGAGTACGCGAAGAACATCGAAAAAACAATCGGCGAACAGCCTGGCGCGCTCGAGGTGCTGAAGCTGCACTACCTGCGGTGGGTGCTCTTCCCGATCAAGGGAGACACCTACTTCATGTATCAGGGCATCTTCGACACCGACTTTGACAAATACACCGAAGATGCGGTCTCTCTGTTCGGCGTCACTGGCCTCAGGACCGTGTTCGAAAATCTCGAGAATTTCCCAAAGGATTGGCAAACCAACCCGGCGGCCTTCGTCCAATTTGTCCGCGACCACCAATGCCCGAGCTTTCTCGAATACGGTGAGTATCCTTACGTGAGCGCTGACGAGATCAAGAAAGCGCTCAAGCTAAAGGCGGCGTTCTCGAGCATGCTCGACCAGATGCAGTGACTCCCGCGCGGCGCGTCAGCACGGTCGGTTGGGACAATTCTCCATGCTCGAAGTCGACGACATCCAGCACATCCTGCTGACGCGCGCGCCGGCGCTGACTGGACGGTACGAGTTTCTTTCGTTCCGACACGCCGCCGCCGGCCGGGCGTGGTTGTCAGCAATCAAGGAGAAGGTCCATTCCGTCGCAGCGATGCGCGCCAACGTCAACGGCGACAAGCGTTGGGTGACGGTGGCTTTCACTTGGAATGGCTTGCGCGCGCTGGGCTTGGATGAAGCCTCTCTGGCGACATTTCCGGAGGAGTTCAGGCAAGGCATGGTTGCCCGCGCGGAGACGCTCGGCGATACCGGCGCCAGCGCGCCCGAACATTGGGTCGGCGGAGTCGCAAGCCCGGACCTGCATGCGATTGCCGTCCTGTTCGCCAGAGATGCGACCGAGCATGCCCGGTGCGTATCCGAGCACGAAAAACTCGTCGCCGCATGCCCAGGGGTTGAGCTTCTCTCCGTGCTCGATCTCGAGGCCATCCCGCCGTTCAATTACGCCCACGACCACTTCGGCTATCGTGATAGGCTGTCCCAACCGGTTATCGAGGGTGGCGGCGAGGAGCCGACGCCTGGCTCGGGCGCGCCGCTGAAGGCGGGCGAGTTCATCCTCGGGTATCCGGACGAATATGGCGTGATCGCCGATCGCCCGCTGCCCGAGATACTGGCCCGCAACGGCAGTTACATGGCTTACCGACGTCTGCAGGAGCATGTCGGCGAGTTTCGAGATTTTCTGCGTCAGCACGGCGACACGTCCGAAGAGCAAGAACTGATCGCGGCGAAACTGATGGGTCGGTGGCGCAGCGGCGCGCCGCTGGTGCTCTCGCCCGACAAAGACGATCCGGTTCTCGCCGCGGACATGCAGCGAAACAACGACTTCAACTACAAGGAAATGGACCCGCACGGATATGCGGTTCCGCTCGGGTCGCACGCGCGGCGGATGAATCCTCGCGACACGGCGGCGAACATGAACCGGCGGCGGATGATTCGCCGCGGCGCGACTTACGGCCCCTATTTGCCGGACGGCGCCGCCGATGACGGGGCCGACCGAGGAATCGCGGCCTTCGTGATCTGCGGCAGCCTCATCAGGCAGTTCGAGTTCGCGCAAAATGTCTGGGTGAACGACAGGAACTTTCACGAACTCGGCAACGAACGCGACCCGATCATCGGCAACCAGGACGGCACGCTGGAGTTCAAAATCCCCAAGCGTCCGATCCGCAAGAAAATCGTCGGCCTGCCAGCGTTCACGACAGTCAGGGGCGGCGGGTACTTCTTCCTCCCCGGCCTGAGGGCGCTCAGTTATCTGGCGTCCTTGAACTGACCGGGAACGACAACGATAGCGAGCAACATCGGGAGAACGACCAATGCCTACGTCCGCCTCTGCCCGCACTTACAACCAGAACCACGTTCACCGAAAATACACGCCCGGCAAGCGCCGCATCAGCATCTACTGGACATGGAGTTACCCCTGGGAAGCCCAGCGAGACCCCGCGGCGATGGAGAACCGCTTCTCCACCATGACGGAGGTCCGGAACGTTCTGTGGCCAGCGTACGAGACGCCGGAATGGAGCGCGGCGCAATTCCTCCAGGGCATCGCCGGAACGCTGGAATTGTTCCACCGCTCCACGCTCAGCTTTCAAGAGATCGCGGGCGAGTCGACCGGCCATCCCGTCGCCGTGTTCCAGCGCATCGATCAGGCCGGGTTCAAGCAGCCGATCGACGAGCGCATCCTCGCCGACGCCGACACGCTGATGGTTTTCGGACTCGACCATATTCTCTCCGAGCAAGAGGCAGCTCCCGAGGAGATCGCGGTCATCGGCGAGTGGCTGAAGCGCGAGGGCACTTGCCTGTTGCTGGCGCCGCACCATGATGTGGGCTTCACAAGCGATCTGAAGCAGCGTCAGATGGAATACCGCCACCATCGCGACCGGCTCGTGCCGCGCCAGCAGCGATTCGGCCAGTATACGCGCTCCCTGATGAAGGGACTCAACGTTCCCGTCCACAACACCTACGGGCTTCGACCGGCCACAGTGAAGGGGACCGACGAAATTGCTCCGCTGACGGCGTTTCACGACGTCGACGCGCTGGGTCTGCTCAAGAACGTGCCGACGCTCAATTTTCATCCGCATCTGCCGCACTACGAACTGACGAACGCGGA
>JBAQGU010001255.1:0-4684 GCA_049287975.1 Roseiarcus sp. | reverse complement strand
TCCAAACGTCTGACGACATCCTGCTTGAACGTCGTCGAAAATAAACGCACCCGATGATTTGACATGTCGCCTCCGAGAAAGGCCATGTCACAGATTCGTTGTGTCTCGGTTTAAGGGCGCAGTTCATGGGCATCTTGCGGTGACGCGGCGTGGCGCTGGCACGGCAATTATGGTGACATCTCACTCAGCCCATCCAAGACGACTCTACCACCGCAATCCCTCCCTCCTCGATTTAAGCGTGCCTGCGTAGCGGCGGATAGGGAGGTGTGAGAGTACAGGAAATCCCGAGAGTGTCGTCGGGCCAGTCGAAAACGTTGTACCATGTCCATGGAATCATGCTGAGAGGACCGACGGCGCCGTGTCCACTCGACGTTGCCCGAGCGCTGGGATGGTCAAATGGACTTCGTTTCCGAACTGCTGATTCGACGGGATAGACGTCAAAATAGGCGGTGACGGTGTGCGGATTTTCGTTACGCGCGTGGCATAGCGTCCAACCCTGGCCTTTATAGTTGGGTATCTTGGCTATGCGAATACCAAATGAATCAGGCTGAGCTTTGACAGCTTGCGAATCCGCCAAAAGCATTGGAATTACGAACAAGAGCGCAGACGTAAATAACTTCATCGTGTTCGAGGCTTTTATCATGATATTTCCTCTGAAATAGCGGCTATAAACTAGACGTCTGTTACTCGATACCATCGCGAACAAGGCCAAAAATCGGGTACACCAAAGCGTCGCGGTCATCAATGTGTTTCTCCCCTCCGAAGCCCAAAAGTTGCGTTAGAAGCTATTCGCAGCCGTCCTTGGGAACTTCACCATGCCCATCTTGATCTAACGGACGGCCCCACGCAACCGTGCACGTTTGTCCTTGATCGGATGCATCGCCTGCACCGCGAAGCCTCATCGCCGGCCGCCGTAACCCACTCGCTGCGAGCAGAGGGCCGGCTTGGGCAGATCATCCGCGCCGCATCGCGGCCCCTTCGTACCCACGCGCCCTCCTGCCCTGCGGGCGGTGCGGCGGAATGGGGCGCGGCGGCGGCGGGAATGGGGGCGGAGGGAAGGCGGGGACGGCGAAAAATTTGGAGAAACATCATTTAGGGGTCTGGAGGCATGCAAGCCCTTGAAATCCCACAAAACCGCCAAAGCTTTCTTTGGAAAAGCTTGGAGAAAAAGAGCCTGAATTTGGAAAAGCTTGGAAAAGTGCAAGGAGGGCCGCCATTATTTCGCCACGTCTACACCTGCCGGGCGCCGACAACTGCTGTGGACGCGGTCGCCGACCGAGTGGGTCCCGCTTGGTTGACCTCGAGAAAATGAGGCGCTCTACGACAGCCGCACTCAGCGAGCGCGGCTACAATTTCGCGGCGCCCGGAGCACAGCGGACCGACGCGCCGCCGCCCTGCCCCGCTACGCCGCCTTCTGCCGCGCGATTTCGGCGCGGAACAGCGGGATTTCGACGCCGAGCGCGGCGGCGACGCTCGGGCGGGCGCGCATGCGGTCGAGATAGGCCTTCACCGCGGGATATTGGGAAAGATCGATCTGCGGCGTCGCCTGCGTCCAGCCGAGCACGGTCGCGAGATAGGCGTCGGCGACGGAAAAGCGGTCGAGCAGGAATTCGCGGCCCGACAGATGCGCGTTCAGATAGGCGAGCCGCGAGGCATATTTGCGATAGGCATAGGCCTTCGCGTCCTCCGGGGCCTTGCGGTCGAGCAACGGCGTCATCAGGCCCTTGTGCAATTCCGTGCCGATGAAGCACAGCCATTGCTGCAGCCGCGCCCGGCCGATCGCGTCCGAGGCCAGCGGCGCCAGGCCTGCGGCGGGGAACCGATCGGCAATGAATTGCAGGATCGCGGCGTTCTCGGTCAGCACTTCGCCGTCGTCGGTGCGCAGCGCAGGAACCAAGCCGAGCGGGTTGACGGCGAAATAATCCTCGCCGGTGGCGAGCACTTTCTTGTTGGCGGGATCGATCTCGATCATGTTGGCCGTACCGCCGGCCTCGGCGAGCGCGATGCGCGTGGCCATTGAGCAGGCGAGCGGCGAGAAATAGAAATCCATGCTTTCCTCCTTTGACTTTTATACTGTTTCGCATATAAAGGGCGCAGTCAACAATTAAATTCGAGATGGTACAAAAAAAATCGAGCGGCCCTCCGCCTTCGCCGCGCCCGCGAGGGCGCCCGCGCGCCTACCGGCCGGAGCTCGCGCTGGCTCAGGCGAGGGACGCGTTCTGGCGCGACGGCTTCGCCGCGACTTCGCTCGACGATCTGAGCGCCGCGACCGGCATGAACCGGCCGAGCCTGTACGCCGCGTTCGGCGACAAGCAGGCGCTCTATGTCAAGGCCTATGCGAGCTATCGGGCGGAAGTGCGCGAGACCTTTCGCCCGATCTTCCTCGCCGAGGCGCCGTTGCGCGAAAAACTGCGCCGCATCCTCGTCGCCGCGCTCGACCTCTATTCCTCGGGCGAAGCCGGGCCGCGCGGGTGTTTCACGGTGCTGACTGCATCCTCCGACGTCGTCGCCGATCCCGAAATACGTGCGCTCGTCGTCGAAGCCTTGACCAGCATCGACGAGGGATTCGCGAGATTGTTCGTTGGGGCGGTCGAGAGCGGCGAGCTTCCCGGCGACGCCGACCCCACGCGCCTCGCGCACATGGCCGGCGCGACGGTCCACAGCCTGTCGGTACGCGCCCGGGCTCGGGTCGCGCGCCGCGACTTGGAGAGGCTGATCGAAGACGCGGTCGTGACCATCCTCGGCCCCTCCGTCTGACGATCTGCTGGATTCTTTTACCGACGTCGTTGCGCCCCCTTGCCAAGCCGTCCCACGGCTCTACGATCGCACGCATGAGCAAAGAAAAAAAGCCGCTTCTGACAGTCAGCTTCGTCAGCCAGAAGGGCGGGGTCGGCAAGAGCACGCTCGCCCGGTTGTTCGCGGTCGGCGCCGCGCATCGCGGGCATCGGACCCTGCTGGCCGATTTCGATCTCGAACAGCTGACCTGCGTCGAATGGAACGCGCTCCGGCTGAAGAACGCGGTAGAGCCCGACATCGACGCCCGGGCCTTCAAGAGCTTGAAGAAGCTGCGCAAGAGCGAGGAGGCGATGGAATACATCGTCGTCGACACCCGCGGCCTCGCCGATTCTCTGTCGCAGGAAATCGCCGAGGACAGCGACGTCGTGTTCCTCCCCACAGGCACCTCGGGCGACGATCTGCGCCCCACCCTCGGGCTGGCGCGCAAACTCGCGAGGCACGGCGCCGAAGGTCGGCTGGTGCTGGTGCTGTCGAAGGTCGGACGCTCCGAGACGCAGCTGGCTCACGCCGTGGCAACGATCGAGGATTCCGGCTTCGATCTGCTCGCCGAGCACTGGCCGCTGCGCGATGGCTTCCAGGCCGATCTCGACGCCGGCCGGGCGGGGCGAGAATCGCGCAATCCCTACTTGCGCGAGACCGCCGAGCGGATGGAGGCGGCCCTCTTCAAGCGGGCGGCGGAAGCGACTTCTCGAAGCTGAGGCGCCCCCGCTCTCACCCCAGCCCTTCTCCCGCGCTTGCGGGAGAAGGTGGCGCGAAGCGCCGGATGAGGCTCAGCCCGCTATCTCGTTGCCCGCGAAGAACTGCGCGATCTCGACCGCCGCGGTTTCCGGCGCATCGGAGCCGTGCACGGAATTCTCGCCCATCGACAGCGCGAAGTCCTTACGGATGGTGCCGGGGTCGGCTTTTGCCGGATTGGTGGCGCCCATCACTTCACGGTACTTGAGGATCGCATTCTCGCCTTCGAGCACCTGCACTACGACCGGCGCCGCGGCCATCATCTCGACGAGTTCGCCGAAGAAAGGACGCTCTTTGTGGACGGCGTAGAAAGTCTCGGCCTGCCCCCGTGTCATTTGGAGACGTTTCTGCGCGACGATCCTGAGGCCTGAGGCCTCGATCCGAGCATTGACGGCGCCGGTCAGATTGCGCCTGACGACGTCGGGCTTGAGAATGGAGAAAGTCCGTTCGAGAGCCATGGGCGCTTTCATCGTGTAGGGTTAGGCGGGATGCGCCGCGCTTATAATGGCGAGCCCGTTCGGCTACAAGGCTCGCGGCAGGAGGGATCATGATCGAGGTGACGCGACGGGCCGGCGACGATCCGCTGACGTTCGATGTCGTCGTTCGCGAGGACGACGAGGAGACCCGGCATCGGGTGACGCTCGCGGCCGCCCATTTCGCGCGCCTCGCGCCAGGAGAGGCGCCGGAGCGCTGCATCGAAGCCGCGTTTCGGTTTCTGCTCGACCGCGAGCCCGCACAAGCGATCCTGCGCCGCTTTGACGTCGAAATCATCGCTAAATACTTCCCCGAGTTCGAGCGTGAGATGCCGGGATACCTCGCGGATGCAGGGCCGATACGAGCGCCCTGAACCTCGAGGCGCCCGCGAGGGGGTCGGCGATTGAGACATTTTCGATCGCCGCCCTGGCGCCGTGCTTGCCTTCCGCTAGGATGGTCCCCCGACTTTTCCACCCCAGGCGCGCGCATGACCGAGACGACGATCAATCGGGCCTATTTTTCGGGGCTGCTGCAGAGCGTCGCCGAACGCGGTCGTGCGCTCGTGGGCATCAAGCGTGCCGAGCCGCTAGGGGTCCAGACGCTGCTGAGCCTGTCGGTGAAGCTGCTGAGGGGGCGCGGCGAGGCCTCCGGAGCCGCAACGGCGCGCGCGATCCTGGAC
>JBAQGU010001254.1:0-2216 GCA_049287975.1 Roseiarcus sp. | reverse complement strand
CTCCGGTGGTGAACGACGAACCGCGCGAAGCTTCCCGACGCGATGGCGGAGCGCCGCATCGTCACGAGCGCGGTCGAGGGCGCCCGCACAAGGGTTCTCGCGCCGAAGAGGCCAAGGCGTCGGAATCGGCGCGCGGCGCGAAGGACGCAGCCAACGCTTCGGTCAAAAAAGAGCATCGACCCCAGCCTGTGGATATGGATTCGCCGTTCGCCAAATTACTCGCGCTCAAGCCCCTGCTTGAAAGACGCGACAAAAGGACGTAGCGGGAACGCACTCGCGACCATATCTCTCCGGCGAAGGTCGGACGGAAAAGGCGCCGTACGCTTCACGAAAACCGGCGAGGCGATTCGCTCTCGGCTCAGTTCCGGACGAGGCAAGACCGCACAAGGGGTCGCGCAATGACATACATAGTAACCGAAAATTGTATCAAGTGCAAATACATGGACTGCGTGGAAGTCTGTCCGGTCGATTGCTTCTACGAAGGCGAGAACATGCTGGTCATCCACCCCGACGAGTGCATCGATTGCGGCGTATGCGAGCCCGAATGCCCGGCCGAGGCGATCAAGCCTGATACTGAGCCGAATCTCGAAGCTTGGCTGAAGATCAACACCGAATATGCGAAGGTCTGGCCCAATATTACAGTCAAGCGCGATGCTCCCCCCGACGCGAAGGAGTATGACGGACGGCCCGGGAAGCTGGCGGAATTCTTCTCCGACCAGCCAGGCGAAGGCGATTGATGGCTTTTCATCGAAACCGGCGCCTTCGAGTTAACTAGCCGCCTCTACAATTTGCACCGAACGCGCATACCTTTTGATTCGGCTCGAAAATTGTGCTAAAGGGAACGTTAATATGGTAGCCGCGTCCCGGGTGGCGATCCGGGGAGGCGCGTTTGACCTTCTGAATGACTGCGGGCGGCGCTTCGGGATTGTTCGTCTCGCGTTTGGAGATATGGGCACATGGCCGCGCGCAAGAAAACGAGCAAGAAAGCGTCCAAGCCCGAGACCGAGCCGCCCATCCCGGCGACGACAAAGCGCGTGGCCAAGCGGCCCGCTTCCGCGAGGCGATCGCGTGCTGGCGGTTCGACCGAGAAAAAGTCGTCTTCGGCGGCTGACGGAGTGGAAGTTGCGCGTGGAGCCGCGGCGGAAGGGGCCGTCGGCGCGAGCGGCTTGCCGACTGGAAAGGCGGCGATCGACCGCAAGCCGGCGGCCCGGGCGAGCGTTGAGACGGCGGAGGCGGGATCGAAAGTGAAGGCGCTCGAACCGTCGGCCGACAAGCTGGCGGCTGTTGCGGCGACGGCCGTCTCCCCGGCGCCGAGCGCCCTGGAGACGGAAACGGCCATGCGGGTCAGCGCGGCCGTGGCGGCGCGACCGCCCGTTGCGGCGAAGGAGCCCAAGGCGCCTTCGTCCACGAGATCGAACGAACGAGACGAACAAGGCGGCGAACAGAAAAACATGAAAAACACTGGAAATCGGAACGGCTTCAAACTCAATGAATTTGTGGTGTATCCCGCGCACGGGGTAGGCCAAATCGTGGCTATGGAAGAGCAAGAGGTGGCCGGCTTCAAGCTGGAACTGTTCGTCATCAATTTCACCAAGGACAAGATGACCCTGCGCGTCCCGACTTCGAAGGTTACCGGCGTGGGCATGCGCAAACTGTCCGAGCCGGACGTCGCGCGTCGGTCGCTCGAGATCCTGACGGGCCGTGCGCGCATCAAGCGCACGATGTGGTCGCGGCGCGCGCAGGAATACGAAGCGAAGATCAATTCGGGCGACATAAACGCGATCGCGGAGGTGGTGCGCGACCTCTTCCGCTCGGAGGCGCAGCCGGAGCAGTCCTATTCCGAGCGACAGCTCTACGAGGCCGCGCTCGATCGGCTGATGCGCGAGATAGCGGCGGTTCAGAAGCTCACCGACATCGAAGCTCTGAAGGTGATCGAGGCGCAGCTGATGAAGAATCAGAAGCGCACGCCCAAACCCGACGCGGCCGAAGGCGAAGAGCCCGACGTCGAAGAGGCCGCTTGACGGGGTCGCTCGTCGTAATGCCCAACCTCGAGCCGGGCATCCAGGGGTCGTAGACTATCACGCGGACGTCGATCTTGGATGCGCCGGTCGATCCGGCGCATGACGGGGCTGCTTCAACGCGGGTCGATACGGCCCGCGGCGAACAGACGTAACACCGTCAGGCTGGGAATGAAAGAAATAGTCGCCGCCTCTGAC
>JBAQGU010001253.1:0-5471 GCA_049287975.1 Roseiarcus sp. | reverse complement strand
TGGTTCGAGGCGCGCACCGCCAATGGACCGCGCGGGGTGCGCAAGACGATGATCGTCGCGCTGGCGCGCAAGTTGTTGATCGACTTGTGGCGCTTCGCCGGCTCCGGTGCGCAGTTCCTCGAGCTTTTCGGCGGCCTTGCGCAGTTGCGGTCCGGCGGCAGCTTCTTCAGCGGATCGCGCGCCAAACCCGGCGCGCGCGCGGCGACCAGCCAACTCGACTGGCTCAATTCAATGGCGACGATCAACGTGCTATCTCGATCCAGGGCGGCGAGAGACTTGCTCGGATCGACTGGCTTGGGTGAAGCGCTCCATCGTGGGAATCACAACGGCGATGGTGCACTAGTCTCGCCGTCCGCCCCATAGCATCTCTCCCCGCCTCTTTGCGGGGAGAGGGGAAGGGGCTCATTTTCAACGACGTGCCCGACTAGCCCTAGAGCGGCGTCCGATCGATGGGATCGTCATTGCGAGCAGCGAAGCGACGAAGCAACTCAGGGGCCACGTGATACGGCCACTGGGTTGCTTCGCTGCGCTCGCAATGACGATGTCATCCGAGAATGCCCGGCAAATCCAGCCCGCTGGCGCGGGCGCAGTCGATGGCGGCGGGATAGCCGGCGTCGGCGTGGCGCATGACGCCGCTCGCCGGATCGTTCCAGAGCACGCGGCCGACGCGCCTGGCGGCTTCCGGCGTGCCGTCGCAGACGACGACCATACCGGCATGCTGCGAGAAACCCATGCCGACGCCGCCGCCGTGGTGCAGCGAGACCCAGGTGGCGCCCGAAGCGCAATTCAGCAGCGCGTTGAGCAGCGGCCAATCGGAGACCGCGTCCGAACCGTCGCGCATCGCCTCGGTTTCGCGGTTGGGCGAGGCGACGGAGCCGGAGTCGAGATGATCGCGGCCGATCACGACGGGCGCCTTCAACTCGCCTGAGGCCACCATCTGATTGAACGCGAGCCCCAGCCGGTGCCGGTCGCCGAGCCCGACCCAGCAGATGCGCGAGGGCAGACCCTGGAAACGGATGCGCGCCCGCGCCATGTCGAGCCAGTTGTGCAGATGCCTGTCGTCCGGCATCAGCTCCTTGACCTTGGCGTCGGTCCTGAAAATGTCTTCGGGGTCGCCCGACAGCGCCGCCCAACGGAACGGCCCGATCCCGCGACAGAACAGCGGGCGGATATAGGCGGGCACGAAGCCGGGAAAGTCGAACGCGTCGGCGACGCCCTCCTCCTTCGCCATCTGGCGGATGTTGTTGCCATAGTCCACGGTGGGAACACCGGCGCGATGGAAATCGAGCATGGCGCGCACATGCACCGCCATTGACGCGCGCGCGGCCTTGTCGACCGCCTTGGGGTCGCGCTCGCGCCGCTCCTGCCATTGCGCGAGGGTCCAGCCGCGCGGGAGATAGCCGTTGATCGGATCATGCGCGGACGTCTGGTCGGTCACGGCGTCGGGGCGCACGCCGCGGCGCAGCAGTTCGGGAAAGACGTCGGCGGCGTTGTCGAGCAGGCCGACGGAAACCGGTTTGCCCTCGGCCTTCGCCTCGTCGAGGATCGCCAGCGCCTCGTCGATCGTTGCGGCCTGACGGTCGAGATAGCCGGTGCGCAGCCGCATCTCGATGCGGCTCGGCTGGCATTCGACGGCGAGGCAGGAGGCTCCGGCCATCGTCGCCGCCAGCGGCTGCGCGCCGCCCATGCCGCCCAGGCCCGCCGTCAGAATCCAGCGCCCGGTGAGATCGCCGCCATAGTGCTGGCGGCCGAGTTCGACGAAGGTCTCGTAGGTGCCCTGCACGATGCCTTGGCTGCCGATGTAGATCCACGACCCCGCCGTCATCTGGCCGTACATCATGAGGCCCTTGCGATCGAGCTCGTTGAAATGCTCCCAGGTCGCCCAGTGCGGGACGAGGTTGGAATTGGCGATCAGCACGCGCGGCGCGTCGGGATGGGTGGTGAACACGCCGACCGGCTTGCCCGATTGCACCAGCAGGGTTTGATCGCCTTCCAGCCGCTTCAGCGTCGCGACGATCTGGTCGAACGCGTTCCAGTCGCGCGCGGCGCGGCCGGTGCCGCCGTAGACGACGAGTTCGCTGGGCCGCTCCGCGACGTCGGGATCGAGATTGTTCATCAACATGCGCATCGGCGCTTCGGTCAGCCAAGTTTTGGCCTGTAACGTCGATCCGTGCGGAGCACGGATGGTCCGGGCATTGTCGATGCGGGAATTTGCGGTCATGGCGCGGCTCTCGGGTGTTCGCCTCCAGGGGTGGGATCTCCGATGTGCGGAAAGATCGCTTCGGAGGCGCCCCGGAATACATATTATACTTGTTTTATATGTTAATTTCGATAGCGTCCCTCACGCGCAATTTCGCGCCAGCGTCGGTGGCTCGGGCCAGCCCCGGACATCAGATCCCAACAGCCTCGCACCCCCCGGAGCGGAAAATTATCCTCCTTGCAAGGCCTTGAAAACAATCGATCCCGGAAAATAATCGGGTGGTTGGAGACACGGTCGTCAGAGGAGCGTTCGTTCACTTCGCATCCCCGATGACTCCGGGCAAGCCCACGGCTCCGACGGCGGCGATCGCCGCGCCGGAGCGCACCAGTTGGATCGCCTTTTCCATGTCGGGGTGGAAATGGCGGTCGTCGTCGAGATGGGGAACCTCCGAGCGCACCAGGCGGCGCAGAGCCTCCAGCGGTTCGCTCGACGCGAGCGGCGCGTGAAAGTCGCAGCCTTGCGCCGCAGCGAGCAACTCGACGCCGATTACGCCACAGGCGTTTTCGATCATCGGCAGCAGCCGGCGCGCGCCATGCGCCGCCATCGAGACGTGATCCTCCTGGTTGGCCGAGGTCGGGATCGAATCGACGCTCGCGGGATAGGCGCGCTGCTTGTTTTCGGAGACCAGCGCCGCCGCCGTCACCTGCGGGATCATGAACCCGGAGTTCAATCCGGGTTTCGGCGTCAGGAACGCCGGCAGTCCCGAGAGCGCGGGATCGACCAGCATGGCGATGCGGCGTTCGCTGAGTGACCCGATTTCGCAGACGGCGAGCGCGATGATGTCGGCGGCGAAAGCGACGGGCTCGGCGTGAAAGTTGCCGCCGGACAGCGCTTCGTCGGGGTCGGTGAAGATCAGCGGATTGTCGGTCACGCCGTTGGCCTCGCATGCCAACGTCGCCGCGGCTTGGCGCAGGATATCGAGCGCCGCGCCCATCACCTGTGGCTGGCAGCGCAGGCAATAGGGGTCCTGCACGCGGTCGTCGTTCGTGAGATGCGAGGCGCGAATCGCGCTGCCCGCCATGAGGTCCCGCAGCGCCGCCGCGGTCTCGATCTGGCCGCGCTGGCCGCGCAAGGCGTGGATGCGCGGATCGAACGGCGCATCGGAGCCGCGCGCCGCATCTGTCGATAGGGCGCCGCTCAGCAGCGCCGACTGGAACAGCCGCTCCGCCTCGAACAACGCCGCCAGCGCGTATGCGGCGGAGAATTGCGTGCCGTTGAGCAGCGCGAGGCCCTCCTTCGGAGCGAGCGCGAGCGGCGCGAGGCCGGCGTCGGCGAGAGCGACTTCCGCACGCAGGCGGCGACCCTCGAAAAAGACCTCGCCGACCCCGATCATCGCCGCGGCCATATGGGCCAGCGGCGCGAGATCGCCCGACGCGCCGGCAGACCCTTGCACGGGGACGACGGGCGTCACGCCGCGCGCCAGCATCGTTTGCAAGAGAGCCAGCGTTTCCCGCCGCACGCCGGAGGCCCCCTGGGCCAGGCTCCCGAGCTTCAGGGCCATCATCAGCCGGACGATCGGAGCGGGCGCCGCCTCGCCGACTCCGGCGGCATGCGAAAGCACGATGTTGCGTTGTAGCCTCGCGAGGTCCGCCTCGGCGATGCGAACGCTCGCGAGTTTGCCGAAGCCGGTATTCACGCCATAGACCGGCTCGCCCCTGCGCACGATGCACGCGATCGCTTCGGCGCTCGCCTCGACCCGCGGCCAGCAGGCGGGATCGAGGACCGCGCCGGCGCCGCGATAGACGTCGCGCCACTCCGCAAGGGATGTCGCGCCAGGACGCATGAGGATGTCGGTCATCGGCCCTTCCAGACGCGGGCGTGCAGCGGATTGAAGCCCAGCCGGTAGACGAGTTCGGCGGGCTGCTCGATGTTCCAGATCGCCAGATCCGCCGACTTGCCGGCCTCGAGCGTGCCGACTTCGGCGCCGAGCCCGAGCGCGCGGGCCGCTTCGCGAGTGACCCCCGCGATGCATTCGTCGACCGTCATCCGAAACAAGGTCGCGGCCATGTTCATGGCGAGCAGCAGCGAAGTCATCGGCGAAGTGCCGGGATTGCAGTCGGTGGCGACCGCCATCGGAACCCCATGCTTGCGAAACAGCGCGATCGGCGGCGGCTTCGTCTCCCGAATGAAATAGTAGGCCCCGGGCAATATTACGGCGGTCGTTCCCGCGCTCGCCATCGCCGCTGCGCCGTCTTCGTCGGCATGTTCGAGATGGTCGGCCGAAAGCGCGTCGAAGCGCGCCGCCAGCGCCGCGCCATGCAGATTGGAGAGCTGATCGGCGTGAAGCTTCACGGGCAGCCCGAGCGCGCGCGCCGCCTCGAAGACGCGCGCGATTTCCTCCGGCGAGAACGCGATGCCTTCGCAAAAGCCGTCGACGGCGTCGATCAGCCCTTCGCGGGCGAGGGCGGGCAGGATCGCCGTCACGATCGCCTCGATAAAGCCGGTCTTGTCGCCCGCGAACTCGGGCGGCAGGGCGTGGGCGCCGAGAAAGGTTCGTCGGACCGATGCTGGCCGTTCGCGGCCCATGCGTCCGGCGGCGAGCAGCGATTTGCGCTCGTTCGGTAAATCGAGGCCGTAGCCGGATTTGATCTCGACCGTCGTCACGCCTTCGCCGATCAGCGCGTCGAGACGCGGCAAACTCTGGCGGACGAGTTCGTCCTCGCTCGCCGCGCGCAGGGCTTTGACCGAGGAGACGATGCCGCCGCCGGCGCGCGCAATCTCTTCATAGCTCGCGCCGCGCAGCCGCATCTCGAATTCGCCGGCGCGATTTCCCGCGTGGACGAGATGCGTATGGCAATCGATCAGGCCGGGGGTGATCCAGCGACCGTCGCAGGGGATCGTCTCTCTGGCGTTTCGCAGCGTCGTCGGCAAGTCCGCTTCCGCGCCGGCGAAGGCGATGCGTCTCTCGCGGACCGCAATCGCGCCGCGCTCGATGACGCCTACGCCGACCCGATGCGGCGCAAGTGTCGCCAGCCGCGCGCCGGTCCAGAGCCGATCACATGAAAAGGAGGGCGCCATGGCCGCGGACCGGTCCCGGTTTTTGCGCAGTTACATTTTTTCATGTATAGACATAACGAGGGCGAAATCAAGCAGGGGGGCACGCGTTGGCCGGTCTGACCGCGTTGCCCCGCGGAACCCCTTCCCCCCTTGCGGGGGAAGGTGGCCCGAAGGGCCGGATGAGGGGGATCGAGCGGAGCGAGATGGCTCCGTG
>JBAQGU010001252.1:0-2399 GCA_049287975.1 Roseiarcus sp. | reverse complement strand
CATGCATGTCGGCGCCCAGCGTGTGCGGGATTATGCCCGCGTCGAGCGCCTTTTTCGCGAGGCGATAGGAGAAATGGCTGCCGTGACCGACATCCACCTTCAGGCCGCGATCGAGCGCGGCCCTGATGACGCGGTGAACCTCGCCCTCACGATTGACGAAGCCGCCGGGATGGCGCGTGAAGGGATGGGCGAGCACGTCGCCGGGCTTGAGCAGCGGGATGACGCGCTCGACGATCGTATCGGCGTCCTCGCCGTTGGCGCCCGACTCGGGTAGACCCCAGAGCTGTCCGAAATGCACATAGACCGGCAACTCGCTCAGGCGGCCGATCTCAGCGGCCATCTCGATCACGCGAATGCCCCAGCGCGCGAATCCGCCGATCTCGGCGTGGGCCTTGATGCCGCGCACGATATCCTTGTTGGCTTTCGCCGCCGCGACCGTCGCCGCGATATCGACGCCCTCGGGACTGTAGAGCTGCGGGTAGTAATGCCCCTCGAGTCCGCCGACGACATAGGCCGATAGGAAGGCGACGGTTCGCGTCTTCGCGGGCTCGACGATGAAGTGCCGGAAGCCCGGCAGCGTCATGCAGGAGGGACCCCCCTGATCGACGACCGTGGTGACGCCCGAGTGCACCCCGACCATGTCGGCCTCGAGTCCGAAGCGGCCCGAGACGTATTGATAAACGTGGGCATGCGTATCGACCATTCCGGGAAGCACCAGCTTGCCCGCGACGTCGACGATCTCTCGAACCGGGCTCTCGAGAATGCGATCCTCGATCGCCGCAATGGTTCCGTTGCGGACGCCCACGTCTTTGACGCCGTCGATGTCCGAGGCCGGCGAGATCACCCGGCCGCCGCGCAGGATGAGATCAAAGCCCCGACCGTCGTTCATGTTCCATCCTCTCGCCGTGTGGCGCACGCGATGCAAATATGCGGCAGGCTTCGCATCCGCGCAAGCAACCCTGAATTTTCCGCGCGAAGGTGTAGGTCGTCGACCGCGTAGACAACATAGCTCCGCGGCTGGTCTGGCAAAATATCGCGAGGCGCCCTTCACGCGCCTTTGACTACCGTCGCGTAGCTACAGAGCATCTATTGCATCCCTGGTTGCGGGCGGACCAAAGGCATGATGGCGCGAGAGGCGGCGACGGCAGGATTTCGATCGCGTCGCGTCCTGCTCTCGCTGGATTCGGACGAAGAAGCGTCCGCCTCAGCGCAGATCGACTACCCCGTCGAATTCAAGCCGAAAGCGGAACTCAATCTGAAGGGCAATGAGACGAACGCCGTCGGGCCGCGCCCAGGCCTGGCAGTGATCGAAACCGGCCGCATGCGCATCGCCGTTGCGCGCTCGGGGGAAGCATGGCCGCGCTCGCGCGCCGAAGCGATCGGCGCCCGAAAACCACAACGCCCGCGAGCGTGAACCACGTCGCGCTTTTCCGCTTGCGAGCCTCCGCGGCGCCGCCTACCCTTCCCCCTACCGATAATCGTCGTTATACGAACAAAGGTTGGCTGATTGTTCGCGCGGCCGGCGGCCGAACGGGCGGAAGGAAGCAAGATGGACGAGGCGGCGGCGCACCCGTCGGAAACGGCGATGAAATCCGGCCTTTCGCCCATGACGGGCGACGAATATCTCGAACAACTGCGCGACGGGCGCGAGGTCTATATCTACGGTGAACGCGTCGAGGACGTCACGACGCACCCCGCTTTTCGCAATACCGCCCGCATGATCGCGCGCCTCTATGACGCTCTGCACGACGACAAGCGAAAGAGCCGTCTGCTGTTGCCGACCGACACCGGCAACGGCGGTTTCACGCACGCGTTTTTCAGGGCGCCGAAGTCAGTGGACGATCTGATCGCCGGTCGCGACGCGATCGCCGAATGGGCGCGCCTCACCTTCGGTTGGATGGGACGCTCGCCCGATTACAAGGCTTCATTTCTCGCCACGCTCGGCGCCAACGCCGAGTTCTATGATCCCTATCAGGAAAACGCGCGCCATTGGTATCGCTTCTGCCAGGAGCGCGTGCCCTTCATAAATCACGCGATCATTCACCCGCCTGTCGATCGCGACCGCCCGCCGGACGAAGTCTCCGACGTGTGCGTTCATGTAGAGAAAGAAACGGACAGGGGCCTGATCGTTTCCGGCGCGAAAGTCGTGGCGACGGGATCGGTGCTGACGAATTACACGTTCGTCGCGCATCACGGCCTCATTCCGCTGCAGGACAAGAGCTTCGCGACGGTGTTCATGCTGCCGACCAACGCGCCCGGCGCGAAGTTCATCTGCCGCACGTCCTACGAGATGACCGCGACGGTGATGGGCAGCCCATTCGACTATCCGCTATCCTCGCGCCTCGACGAAAACGACGCCATCTTCATCCTCGACAAGGTCCTGGTGCCCTGGGAGAACG
>JBAQGU010001251.1:0-5744 GCA_049287975.1 Roseiarcus sp. | reverse complement strand
GCAATGCGGTCGATCGAACCGTGCGCCGCCGCCGCGAGTCCGCGCGCGCGCTGATCTGTCGATGGCGGCGCGACCCCGTGACGGGCGCGCTGTCATGCTTTTGGACCACCCGCGGCGCCTCGCGCGAATCCGCCTCGGCGGTCCCCTTGCGACGCGCCAGCTGAAGGAGTTCTCGAATGAACGACGGCCCGAGTAGGCCCGCCGGCGCTGTTCGCAGCGCTCTGGTGGGCGGAAAATCCAAACCCGATACGAATTCTACCGCCTCGAGGGCGAAGCGAGACTAAAGGCCGATAGGCCGTGAGGCTCGCTCCCGCGCCGAGAGGCAGAGGAACTGAGCCATGACCGCCAAAGCCAACATCAGAGGCCCCGTGACCGCTGTCCTCGACGACGCGCACCTCGGCCACATCCAAGGCGCTTTCGGAACCATCCTTCACGGCGATGTCGCTCCGCGCGAAACGTGGAAGCATCGGCTTACGACGCTTCTGGCCATTCTCGGCCCGGGGCTGATCGTCATGGCCGGCGACAACGACGCCGGCGCATTTGCGACCTATGGCCAGGCCGGCCAGAATTACGGCACGACGCTGCTGTGGACGATGGCGCTGCTGATCCCGGTTCTCTACGTCAATCAGGAGATGGTGCTGCGGCTCGGCGCCGTCACCGGCGTGGGGCACGCGCGTCTGATCTTCGAGCGCTTTGGCAGATTCTGGGGCGCCTTCAGCGTCATCGACCTGTTCCTGCTCAACGGTCTGACGATCATCACCGAATTCATCGGCATCTCGCTCGCGCTCGACTATCTCGGCGTCGACAAGACGACGGGCGTGATCGTCTCGGCGGCGCTGATCATGATCGCCGTCAGCACCGGGAACTTCCGGCGCTTCGAGCGTTTCGCGATGGTCCTGGTGTTCGCCAGCCTGCTGCCCGTGCCGCTCTATATCATGGTCCATCCGCCGCTGGCTCAGGTCGCGCGCGACCTGGTCGTTCCGCAATTGCCGGTCGGCGGCAAGTTCAGCGACGTGATGCTGGTCGTCATCGCCGTCGTCGGCACCACGGTCGCGCCGTGGCAGCTGTTCTTCCAGCAGAGCTACGTCATCGACAAGCGCATCACCCCGCGCTTCATCAAATACGAGCGTCTCGATCTCTGGCTCGGCATCGCGCTGGTCATCGTCGGCGCGGTCGCGATCATCGCGTTCACGGCGGCCACGTTCGCCGGACATCCCGAGTTCGGCAACTTCACCGACGCGGGCGGAATCGCGGCCGGGCTCGAAAAATATGCCGGCAAGACCGCGGGCGTGATGTTTGCCATCGCGCTGATCGACGCGGCGCTGATCGGCGCGTCGGCGGTGTCGCTTTCGACCGCCTACGCGCTCGGCGACGTGTTTTCAGTCCGCCATTCACTGCATCGGGGCGTCGCCGATGCGAAGGGCTTCTACGCCGTTTATTTCCTGCTGATCGGGATCGCCGCAGCGATCGTGCTGACTCCGGGCTCTCCGCTCGGGCTCCTCACCGTGGCTGTCCAGGTTCTCGCCGGCGTGTTGTTGCCGAGCGCGACCGGATTCCTGCTGCTGCTGTGCAACGACAAGCCTGTGCTGGGTCCGTGGGTCAACACGCGCTGGCTGAATTATTTCACTGGCGCGGTGATCGCCGTGCTGGTGTTGCTCTCTGTCGTTCTCACGGCCTCGGTGCTGTTCCCCGGCGCGACGAATGAGCAGGCGATCCTCGGCATCATGGGCGGGGGCGTCGTCGCCGCGATCGTCGTCGCGCTGGTGATCATGGCCCTGAGCCAGAACGGCGGCAACGGAACTCCGGCCCAAGCGGAGGTCGCAGCCGCGCCGCTATCGCGCAATGAATGGCGCATGCCACCGCTGGACCGGCTGCCGCCGGCGAAATTGTCGCTCGCCGCCAGGACATGGATGGGCGTGCTGCGGCTCTATCTCGTGGTAGCGGGCGGACTCGTCCTGTTCCGCATCGTCTCGCTTGCGCTCGGAAACGGCTAAAGCATCGGCCGCCGCGGCGCCCACTAGGTCGCGGCAATTGTGCCCTGGCCTGGATACCCACGAATCGACACCCGCAGTCGCGGAAAAGTTTCAACGGCGATCGGGTTCCTCCCGTTCGCTTCGAAGCCCGTCGCTCTCGAGTTGACGGAGGTCCCGTCATGACCACAGACATCGTACAAGCCGGACTGAATCTGTTCGTCGCCGGATGCCTGGGCGCCGCGATCGGCTTCGAGCGCCAGTGGCGCCAGCGTCTAGCGGGCTTGCGAACCAATACGCTAGTCGCGCTCGGGGCGGCGATCTTCGTCACCTATTCCCACATCGCCTTGGACGACGCGGGCACGACGCGGATCGCCGCGCAGGTCGTCTCCGGCATCGGCTTCCTCGGTGCCGGCGTGATATTCAAGGAGGGCCTCAATGTGCGAGGCCTCAACACGGCCGCGACCCTCTGGTGCTCGGCGGCGGTGGGCCTGCTCGTTGGTGAAGGGTTTGCGCCCTATCGCCTGCTGGCCGCCGTTCTCGTGATCGGCGCCAACACGCTGCTGCGACTGATCGTGAAGGCCATCAACCGTCAGCCGCTCGATCTAAACGAGGAAGAGCAGCATTACCTCGTCTCGATCGACTGCCGCGCGGCGCGCGCTTCCGATATCAGGTCGCGGCTCGTCGAGGTGGTCGCCGCGGTGCCCGATCTCCATTTCAGCGAACTCGAGAGCGCGTTTCTTGAAGACACCGGCCAAGTCGAAGTGATGGCGACCGTCACCTCGCAGAAGCGGCGCGAGCTCGCACTCGAGACGATCGTCGCTCGTTTCAACCAAATCGACGGCGTCACGCGCGCCGCCTGGCGTTTGAACCCCCAAGCCTGATGGCCGCGATAATCGGTCTACCGGACTCGCTTCCGCGAGCTTGCTCCGATGCGAACCGAATGCAGGGGTCGGCGTCCTGGCCAGGGCCGCCCCAAAACGAGATCGGAGATTGCGTCCCGACCGCGGACGCGGCTACCCTCTTGGAGTCGAATGCGAGGGTCTGCCGCGATGTCGCAAAATTCACTGCTGAAATTGTTTGGCCTGGGCGGCCGCGTCGCGCTGGTGACCGGTTCCAGCCAGGGAATCGGATTGGCCTTGGCGCGGGCGCTCGGTCGAGCGGGCGCGCGCGTCGTATTGAACGGGCGCGACGCCGCCAAGCTCGAACAGGCCCGAGCGTCGCTGCAGGACGAGCAGATCGCCACTTTTTCCGCCTCCTTCGACGTGACGGCGCGCGAAACGACGCGCGCGGCCGTCGCCGAGATCGAACGGGAAATCGGACCGATCGACATTCTCGTCAACAACGCCGGAATTCAGCGACGCGGACCGTTCGAGAGTTTCCCTGAAGAAACTTGGCGCGAAATCATGGGCGTCAACCTCGATGGCGTCTTTCACGTCACGCAGGCGGTCGGCGCGCTCATGCTGGAGCGAGGCCGCGGCCGGATCATCAATATCTGCTCCGTCGCCAGCGAACTCGCTCGGGCGACGATCGTCCCCTATGCCGCCACCAAGGGCGCGCTGCGTCAAATGACGCGAGGCCTCTGCGCGGAGTGGGCGAAGCGCAACATTCAGATCAACGCGATAGCGCCCGGCTACATCGGCACCGAGCTCAATCGCGCGCTGCTCGACGACGCGGCGTTTTCGCAATGGGTATGCGCGCGCACGCCCGCTGGGCGCTGGGGCGACGTGGACGAACTCGCCGGCGCCGTCATTTTTCTCAGCTCCGACGCCGCGAGCTACGTCAACGGGCACGTCCTCTACGTCGATGGCGGCTTGTCGACGAGCGTTTGATCCCTTCTCTCGCTCTTGCGGGAGAAGGCGGCGCCATAGGGCGTCGAAGACGCCCGTCTTTCGACGGGCTATGGCGCCGGATGAGGGCCGTCGTAATTTCCACGACCCTCACCCCAACCCTCTCCCGCAAGGGCGGGAGCGGGGCCGCGCCTCACCCCCTCGCCTCTCCCTTCAGGAATTCCTCGAGCCAGTGGATGTCGTAGAACCCGTTCTGAATGTCGGTTTCCCGCACGAGCGTGCGGAACAGCGGCAACGTCGTCTCGACTCCATCGACGATGAATTCGTCGAGCGCGCGGCGCAGGCGCATCAGCGCCTCCGTGCGGGTGCGACCGTGGACGATCAGCTTGGCGACGAGCGAGTCGTAATAGGGCGGGATGACGTAGCCCTGATAGGCCGCCGAATCGACGCGAACGCCCAGGCCGCCGGGCGGATGGAAATACGTAATTCGGCCCGGCGACGGCGTGAAGGTGCGGGCGTGTTCGGCGTTGACGCGGCATTCGATCGCGGCGCCCTGGATGCGCACGTCCTCCTGCAAAATGGTCAGCGGCGACCCGGCCGCGATCTTGATCTGCTCGTTGACGAGGTCGATGCCGGTGATCATCTCGGTCACCGGGTGCTCGACCTGGATGCGCGTGTTCATTTCGATGAAATAGAATTTGCCGTCCTCGTAGAGGAACTCGACGGTGCCGACGCCGATATAGCCGAGTTCGGCCATCGCGGTTGCGACGATGGCGCCGATCTCCTCGCGCTGCCGGGCGTTCAAGGCGGGGGACGGCCCTTCCTCCCAGACTTTCTGATGGCGCCGTTGCAGCGAGCAATCGCGCTCGCCGAGGTGAATCGCTCGGCCCTGGCCGTCGCCCAGCACCTGGATTTCGATGTGCCTCGGACTGTGCAGGTATTTCTCGAGATAGACCGCATCGTCGCCGAACGCCGCTTTGGCCTCGCTCTTCGCGGTGGCGATCGCTTCGAGGAGATCGTCGGCGACCCGCGCGACCTTCATGCCGCGTCCGCCGCCGCCCGCCGCCGCCTTGACGAGCACGGGATAGCCGATCTCGGCGGCGATCTTCAACGCCTCCGTCTCGTCGCCGACCGCGCCGGGCGAACCGGGCACGCAGGGAATGCCGAGCCTGGTGGCCGTCCGCTTGGCTTCGATCTTGTCGCCCATCATCCGGATATGCTCGGCCTTCGGGCCGATGAAGGCGATGCCATGCTCGGTCAGAATGTAGGCGAAGCGCGCGTTCTCGGCGAGAAATCCGTAGCCGGGATGCACCGCGTCGGCGCCCGTGATCTCGCAGGCCGCCATCAGGGCCGGCACATTGAGATAGCTCTCGCGCGCCGGCGGGGGGCCGATGCAGACGCTTTCGTCGGCGAGCTTGACGTGCATCGCCTCCTTGTCGGCCGTCGAGTAGACCGCGACCGTGGCGACGCCGAGCTCCTTGGCCGCGCGCAATACGCGCAAGGCTATTTCACCCCGGTTGGCGATCAGGATCTTATCGAACATGATCGTCTCCGTCATTGCGAGCGCAGCGAAGCAACCCAGGGGCCGCCATCACGCGGCCGCATAGGGCGTTCGCAAGAACGCCCGTCTCTCGACGGTCTATGGGTTGCTTCGTCGCTTCGCTTCTCGCAATGACGATCGAACCAGCGCTTCCGCCGTGCAGGAGAAGGGTATTGTAGCCCGTCCTCACTCGATGACCATCAGCGCCTGGTCGTATTCGACCGGCGATCCATCCTCGACGAAGATGTGCGTGATCTTGCCGGCGCGGGGAGCTACGATTTCGTTATAGGTCTTCATCGCCTCGACCAGCATGATCTTTTCGCCCGACTTGACGAGGGAGCCTACTTCGACGAACGCCTTGGATTCCGGGCTCGGCCTGAGGTAGGCGGTGCCGACCATCGGCGACTTGACGGCGCCGGGAAGCTCGGTCGGCGGCACTTCGAT
>JBAQGU010001250.1:0-6116 GCA_049287975.1 Roseiarcus sp. | reverse complement strand
GATCGGCAGCGAGCGCAGCATCAGGAACAGCTTGGCGGTCTCCTCCAGCTCCTCGGTCGCGTATCGCGCGTTGGCGAGCGAGGCGCCCGCGACGACGCTTTGCGGTAGGCGCAGATCGATCGTCGTGTCGGCGCGAAGCGCGGCGAGAACCTCCTGCCGCGGCGATTGGCGATGCGCAGCCACGAACCGCGCGAGCCGTCGTGGCTCCGTGCGCAAGATCAAGAGCGACCGCCAGTGAACCGTAAGCAGCGTCGAGCGATGAGCAAGCCGGCGCAGGCCGGCGCGGGAGCTTCCGCCCGCTTTACCGAGGAAGGCAAGCGCTGGCAGCGCGAAGGTCGGCTGGATCGGGCGAGGGCGCTCTATCTCGAGGCGCTGTCGGCGAATCCCCAGGACGCCGAGGCGATGCATAGGCTGGGCATCCTGTGCGTCCAGGAGAACGACCCCCCGCGCGGGGTCGAGTGGATCAAGAAATCGATCGCGATCAACCAGTATGCCGCCGCGCCACACAACAATCTCGGCGTCGCGCTCGCGGCGCTCGGCCGATTCGACGAGGCGGTCGACGCCTACGGCGCCGCGATCGCAATCGACCCAGGAGATGTCGACGCCCTCAACAATCGCGGGAATGCGCTGTACGAGCTCCATCGTCTGGGTGAAGCGCTCGCCAGCTACGACCGCGCGCTGGCGATCCAGCCGAACGACGCCGAGGTCCTCAACAACCGCGCCAACGTTCTTTGTGCGCTCAACCGTCATGCGGACGCGCTCGTGTCCTACGATCGCGCGCTGGCGATCATGCCCAACTACGCCCACGCCCTCAACAACCGCGGCAACACGTTGCGCGCACTCGATCGTCACGAGGACGCGATCGCGGACTTGCAACACTTGCTGAACGTACAGCCAGACCACGAATACGCCCGAGGCAAATTGCTTGACTCCAAACTCCGCTGCTGCGATTGGCGAGACTATGAACAGGTCGTAGAGACGATCAAGAAAGAGGTCGCCGCAGGTCGGCGCGCCGTTTATCCGTTCAATTTCCTGGCCATCTCCGAATCGTCGAGCGATCAATTGCGGTGCGCGCGAACCTACGGCGATCACAAGTTTCCCACGCCGAAATCCTCGATGGGAAGGAATGAATGGCGTCCCCACGAACGAATTCGAGTCGCTTACCTATCGGCGGATTATCACAATTCCGCCACCTCTGAATTGATGCTGGGTCTGTTCGAGGCTCACGACCAAGCGCGTTTCGAAACCACGGCAATTTCCTACGGTCCCGACAGCGAGGACGAGAAGAGAAAACGACTGAAGGGCGCGTTCGGACGTTTCATCGATGTCCGCGGTCAAAGCGACAGACAGACGGCGCTGCTCATGAAGCGATTGGAAATCGACATCGCGGTCGATCTGAAGGGCTACACCTACGACTGCCGGCCCGGAATTCTGGCGCTCCGCCCCAGTCCGGTCCAGGTCGCCTATCTCGGTTATCCCGGTACTATGGGCGCCGCCCATATCGACTACATCATCGCTGATGCGCTGGTGATTCCCGAGGATCAGCGCGCATGCTACACAGAAAAGGTCGTATACCTGCCGCATTCGTACCAAGCCAACGACTCCAACCGGCCCATCGCCCCGAGCGCTCCGACTCGGCGCGAAGCGGGGGTGCCCGAGAGCGGATTCGTATTCTGCTGCTTCAACAACTGTTACAAGATCACGCCTCCCGTGTTCGATGTCTGGATGCGCCTGCTGCTCGAGGTCGAGGGCAGCGTGCTCTGGCTGCTGGACTGCGACGCGGCCGCCACGCGCAACTTGCGGCGGAACGCCGAACTGCGAGGCGTCGCTGCGAACAGGCTGGTGTTCGCTTCCTTGATCAAGCCTGCGGATCACCTGGCGCGGCTTCGCTTGGCCGACCTCTGCCTCGACACCACGCCGTATAACGCCCATACGACGGCGAGCGACGCCCTCTGGGCCGGGTTGCCGGTGCTGACGATGCTCGGTTCGAGCTTCGCGGGGCGCGTCGCCGGCAGCCTCCTGAAGGCCGTAGGGCTGCCGGAACTGATCACGGACGACTTCGAAGGCTACGAGGCCACGGCGCTCCGGCTGGCGCGCGACAAGAGTGCTCTCACCGCAATCAAGGCGAAGCTGGCTCGAAACCGACTGACATTTCCGTTGTTCGACACCGATCGCTTTCGCCGGAACATCGAGAGCGCCTACCGCACGATGTGGGAGCGCAGTCAGCGCGGCGAGCCGCCCGCTTCTTTCGCCGTCGCGGGCGCCGATCGCGAGGGCAAATGATGCCGTATCCTCGAGGAAATCCTGGCCATCCGACCTCTCTTACGCGCTCGAATTATACTTCAACGACGAAGACGACGAAGTTGCGCTCGAGCATTTGAAGGAGTTGGCGGGCGACGTGAACAGGGAACGGCAACGGGCGCCAAAGCGCCACAACCGGAAGGAATGCCTGACTCTGGTCGCCAAACACGCGTTGCGTGAATGCGAGACCGGGAACCGGCCTCGAAGTGGCTCGACGATCGGTATCGGGGTTTGCAGTCCGATTTCGATCTGGTCCCGGACAAGTAGAGTCTTGACCGTCGTGAGCCGCTGCGCTCGCCGGACGATGGTGCGGCGAGGGGTCCGGGGTAGGGCAGGGCGCCGCCTCCGAATCTCCCGAAAAGCTCCGCCTGAGGGGCGGGCGTCGGCGACGTATCCTCATCCGAGGCCCAGGTTTCGAACACGACCGGCGATGGCTGCGACTTCAACGCGGATGGGTCGCCGCTGACCCGATCGCTTCGGTAGTTATTGGGCGCCGCCAGCGCCGCCTTAGTTCTACTGAGTCAGTAATTGGTGACACAGAAGGGTTAGAGCGGGTAATCCCTTTATCGATTTCATACAGGCGGCAGTGGTGTGAGCTACTCCCTCCGCCGGTCGGCCGCCAGCACCGCCGCTTTGATCTGAAATTCGGTGAAAGGCTTTTTGATAAACGGCGCATCCAGAAGCTCGTCAGGGAAATGGTGGTTCAAGGCGCCTGAGATGAACACGAAGGGTATGCGCCTGTCGTCGAGCGTCTTCGCGATCTCGTAGGTTTTCCCGTCCGTCACATCGACGTCGAGCAGCGCGAGATGAAACGGCTCGTCGATGACCTGCCTCGTGGCCTTCACCGACGATTTGATGGTGACGATGGCGGGGACGGTCTCTTCCACGATCTCTACAAGGTACTTCGAAATCATCGGCTCGTCTTCGACGATGAGGACGGGGAGAGGAGTTGCCATGAACGCTCTCGACGCGGCGATGCTTCGATCGGGAAGAGCGCCGGCCGGCTCGCGCAATCCTCAGATTCGTAACCCAATAATCGGCACGGGGTTCCGCGGCAAAGACTATTTCCGGATTAGAAATGGAATTGCGCGGCGTCGCAGTCAAGGCGCAAAGAAAAGGCCACCAGAAGGTGGCCCCAAGATCGATCACGAAACAAGATTCGCTAACGTGCCGAATTCAGTTCATCGGCCAGTCATTCCGCGGGGCTACGGTTCTCGCCATCGGAAAGTGCGGCCTGTTTGGCCGTTCTTTCTAACTCGCTGTCGGCTGGCGGCTCCTTGTCGGACCTCATCTCGTTGGCCGCGCTTTCGATGTTTTCATGATTCTCGATTGGCTCCTCCTGAAGAGCGCGTGGCGCGCGCTCGAGGTTGAGGTCAGCGACACTCTTGCGAGTATACGCGTTCGGATCGAGGCGCATGGCGTCTTCAGTTGTCACTTCCGGCGCAGTATCGGCGTATTCGGGTTTTGCCTCAACGTCTGGAGTTTTGTCGCTGGGCGCTATGCCAAGCATGTCCTTCACATACGCGACAGCCTTCTCGACAACGGTTTCAGTGTGTTCGGTTTCCATGACGGTTCCCTTCGATGCTTTGTATACGAATGGAAAAGCCGCCCGAAGGCGGCCTCTATCCGAGATGTGATCGCGTTATTTGTCGGTGGCGCGCTTCACGGCGTCCTTGGCGTCGCCTACCGCGCTGTGCGCAGCACCCTTAGCCTTGTCCATCTTTCCTTCTGCCTGCATCTCTTTGTCGCCCATGACCTTGCCGGCGGAATCCTTGATCGCGCCCTTGGCTTTGTCAGCCGCGCCCTTCACGTGTTCCTTATCCATGTCGCTCTCCTGCGTATTATTACGATCGCGATCAACGCGCGGCGTGCGAGTAGGTTCCAAATCGTGAAATGATGGGAAGGTTTCAGATCACACACGAGGGCGAGGACAAAAGGACAGTACTCTGTCCTTAAGGTTGAGCGGCTACTGCCGCTCCTTTTCCGGACGTGTCCTATAATCGTCCTTTACGCAGACGTCCGATACGGTTATTCGCAGGTTTCGACGAACTGTCGACGCGGATCGGCTGCTTCAGCCGCCGGTCGTCATTCCCTGCCTGGACTTGATCCGTGGACCGAGCCGGGTATCCACGCACCGCCTTCGCTGACCATATCACGCGGGCGTCGACCCTGGATGCACGGGGTCGAGCCCGTGCAATGACGTCGCCGCGGCCTCCGCGGCATTTTCTTCGGTCGTGGAATCCGCGGCGCTATTTTCTTTGCGAAATTCAAAATGCATGCTAGGCTCGGATCATGGTGATCCAAAGTTCAGCCCCCCGAGACATTCCGCCGCGCCCCGACCGAGGGCCTGCGGCCGGCCAGGGCCGCAAAAAGTTTGGAGGCGGACACTTTTGATTTTTTTATATTGCAAGCCCTTGAAATCCCTCAAAACCGCCAAAGGAATCTTTGGAAAAGCTTGGAGAGAAACAGCTCAGATTTGGAAAGGCTTGGCAAAAAGCTTGGAGCCGTCGATGAACTACCGTAAATTGTATTTTTCCCTCAATTCCCCGACCTGCGCTGATGTCAGCGGCCGGATCGGCAGCGATCGCAGCATCAGGAACAGCTTGGCGGTCTCCTCCAGTTCCTCGGTCGCGTATTGCGCGTTGGCGAGCGAGGTGCCCGCGACGACGGGGCCGTGATTGGCGAGCAGCACGGCGTGATGGCGGCCGGCGAGCTTCTCCACCGCCTTCGCCAGCGCCTCGTCGCCGGGCGGAAAGTAGGGGACCAGCGGGAGCGAGCCGACCCGCATCACGTAATAGGCGGTGAGCGGCGGCAGCACGTCGGCGGGATCGACGTCGGCCAGAATGCTGACGGCGACGGAATGGGTGGAATGCAGATGCACCACCGCCGCCGCGTCGCGCCGCTGGCCATACATGCCAAAATGCAGGAACGCTTCCTTGGTCGCGGGATCGCCGCCGACCAGCCGGCCGCCGGCGTCGAACTTCGACAGCCGTGCGGGGTCGAGCGCGCCTAGCGAGGCGTTGGTCGGCGTCATCAGCCAGCCGCCGTCCGGCAGCCGCACGCTGATGTTGCCGGTTGATCCGAAGGTCAGCCCGCGCTGGAAGTTAGAGAGCCCGACGGCGCAGATTTCGTCGCGGGATTTGGCTTCGCCGGTCATTGCTCGTGCCCACTAGTCGCGCGCGTCGCTCAAAATGAGGTCCCTCAACGTTGTGTCATTCCCGCGAAAGCGGGAATCCAGAGCCCCGGCACGCGCGGCCAAGTCTGGATGCCCGCTTTCGCGGGCATGACACTGACGTTTCTGAGGTATCCGCCCATTTTGAACGACTCCCGCGACTAGCTCAACTTGGTCCACGCCCGCAAAAAGAAATCCGGCGCCCCGAAGTTTCCCGACTTCAATGCCAACGCCACGTCCGGCGTCCCGAGGCTGCGCGTCCAGGGCACGCCGGGATCGATCTCCGGCCCGATCTCGAGCGCCTTGACGCCGAGCGCGGCGACGACCGCGCCGGAGGTCTCGCCGCCCGCCACGACGAAGCGGGTGAAGCCGTCGGCGAGCAGCGACGCACCGACATCGGCGAGGAGGGTTTCGACCAGCGCGCCCGCGCGCTCCGCGCCCAGCCTGCCCTGCGCTTTGCGAACCTCGGCCGGATCGGCGCTCGAATAGACGACGGCGGGGCGCTCGGACGCATTATCCCGCACCCACGCGGCGATGCGCGCCGCGTCCGTCGCCCCTTCGGCGACCGCCATGGGATCGACCAGGAAGGCCGGCGCGCCCGCCGCGATCGCGAAGCGAACCTGCTCGCGCGTCGCCTGCGAGC
>JBAQGU010001249.1:0-2425 GCA_049287975.1 Roseiarcus sp. | reverse complement strand
CGCCGAATTTCCTCGACGGCTGCATCACGATGCGCCGAAGAGCGCCCGGCCACGACAGAACCCGAATGCCCAACGAAACCGATCCATCCGACGACGAGCAGGCGCTCCGCGCGCGGCTCGACGCGCTCTCCGGCAAGCTGAAGGCGCAGCGGCCGGATGCCGCCGCGTCGCCGCGTGCGAACTCTCCCAAGCCCCCCGACAACCTCGCATCCGGGATGTCGATGGGCCTGCGAGCGGGCAGCGAGTTCGTCGCGGCGATCCTCGTCGGCGGCGCGATCGGCTGGGGCCTCGACTGGGCGCTGAAAACCAAGCCCGCATTCACGATCGTGTTTTTTCTGCTCGGCGTGGCGGCGGGGGTGTGGAACGTGATCCGGGTGACTTCGCCCAAAGGGGCCCCACCCGCCACATAATTCGCACAATTCGCGCTTGTCTGACGCGACCGCCCCGGATAAAGACGTGCCGCGCGGGGCCCCGTCCGGGGGCGACGGGGACGGGGGACTGGACGAAGTGGCTGCTGAATCGGGACCGGCGATCAATCCGATCGAACAATTCTCGTTATCGGATCTATTGCCGATCACCATCGGCGGCCGTCACGCGATGACCGCCGAAGGCCACGCGATCACCCTGGGCGGTTACAATATCTCCCTGACCAATTCCGCCCTCTTCATGCTCATCGCGGTAGCGCTCACCTGCGGCCTGATGGCGGTCGCCGGGCGGGGCGGCGCGACCGTTCCCACCCGTATGCAGGCGATGGCCGAAATGGCCTACGAATTCATCGCCGGAATGGTGCGCTCGGCGGCCGGCGAGACCGGGATGCGGTTTTTCCCGATGGTGTTCTGTATCTTCATGTTCGTGCTGATCCTGAATCTGCTCGCGCTGATCCCCTATTCGTTCTCGGTCACGAGCCACATCATCATCACCGTTGCGCTCGCCCTGCTGGTGTTCTTCACCGTGGTGATCGTCGGCTTCAGGGAGCACGGCCTGCATTTCTTCAAGATGTTCGTGCCTGCCGGAGTTCCGATCGCAATTCTGCCGCTGGTCGTCGCGATCGAGATCATCTCGTTTCTCTCCCGGCCGGTGAGCCATTCGGTGCGTCTGTTCGCCAACATGCTCGCTGGGCACATCACGCTCTACGTCTTCGGCGCCTTCGTCGTGATGCTGCTGGGCGCGAGCGCCGTGTTCAAGCCGGTCGCGGTCCTGCCGTTCGCGATGACGGTCGGGATCGAGGCGCTCGAATTTCTGGTCGCGTTCCTGCAGGCCTATGTGTTCGCCATGCTGACCTGCATGTATCTTAACGACGCGCTTCATCCCGGCCACTGAACGGCCCTTCCTTCCCCACGCCGCCAACGAACGAAAATCAGGAGTTTTTTTATGGATCCCAATCTCGCCATTGCCGCGAAATATATCGGCGCGGGCCTCGCCGCGATCGGAACCGGCGCCGCCGGTATCGGCGTTGGCACGCTGTTCGGCCAGTTTCTGAACGGCGCCCTGCGCAATCCGTCGGCGGTCGAGGGGCAGTTCGGCCGCTTGATCTTCGGCTTCGCGGTGACCGAGGCGCTCGGAATTTTTGCGCTGCTGATCGCGTTCCTGCTGCTGTTCGCCGTCTGAGGCTTCTCATTCCCTAAGCCGGGATCGCGCGTCGGCGCTGTCCCGCCCCAGGGCATTCGACCCGGAGGCGTTCGACCCGAGATGGCCAATAATCCGCAGACCCCGCCCGGTCCGGCTACACAGGCCGAAGTCGGCCACGAGTCCGGCCACGCGAACTTTCCGCCTTTCGATCCGAGCACCTTCCCCTCGCAGCTGCTGTGGCTGGCGATCAGCTTCGGCCTGCTCTACTATTACATGTCGAAGCGGTTTCTGCCCGGCGTCGGGGCCGTCATCGAGGCGCGCAAGGCGCGGATCGCCAAGGACCTCGACGAAGCCACGGCGATGCAGCAGAAGGCCGACGCCGCCGCGGCGGCGCACGAAAAGGCGCTGGCCGATGCGCGCGCAAAGGCCCACAGCCTCGCCCAGGCGACGCGCGAGAAGCTCGCCAACGAGGCCGACGCCAAGCGCAAGGCGCTCGAAGAGGAGCTGAGCGCCAAGCTCGCGGCCGCGGAAGCGCAGATCGCGGCGACGCGCGACCGCGCGATGTCGAATGTCGCCGATATAGCGAAGGACGCGACCGCCGCGATCGTCGAGCGCCTCATCGGCCGCGCGGCGGACCCCGGCGTGGTCGCGAGCGCCGTCGAAGCGGCGAAGCCGAGAGTAACGGGAGCCTGAAGATGGAATTCGGCGCTGAGTTTTTCGTCCTGGCCGGCTTCGTCGTCTTCCTATGCCTGCTCGGATATCTCGGCGTGCATCGCACGATCCTGAAAGGGCTCGACGCGCGCGGCGCAGCGATCGCCGACGAACTCGCGCAAGCCGCCAAGCTGCGGGCGGAAGC
>JBAQGU010001248.1:0-5585 GCA_049287975.1 Roseiarcus sp. | reverse complement strand
GGGCGTTTCCCAGCGTCATTTGATAGAAGGCCTGCGCGGCCGGCCAGGATTGGCCGTTCATTTGCAGCACCTTGTAGGCCTCGTTGGCGGTCTGCAGCATGGAATAGCTGGTGCCGCCGCCGACGTCGGTCGCGAGCGCGACGCGAACGCCGGCGTCGTCGAGCCGCCGCATGTCGAACAGGCCGGAGCCGAGAAAGAGATTGGACGTCGGGCAGAACGCGGCGACGCCGCGCTTGGCCGCGAGCGCGGCGACCTCGGCGTCTTCGAGATGAATGCAGTGCCCGAAGATCGATTTCGGCCCAAGCAAGCCGAAATGATCGTAGACGTCGAGATAGTCGCGCGCCCACGGAAACAATTGCTTCACGAACGCGATCTCGGCGAGGTTCTCGCTGAGGTGCGTCTGCACGAACGCGTCGGGATATTCGCGCGCGAGCGCGCCGGCGGCTTGCAGCTGCGCGTCGGTCGAGGTGATCGCGAAGCGCGGCGTGATCGCATAATCGAGCCGTCCGCGCCCCCGCCAGCGCTTGATCAGCGCCTTGCTCTCGTCGTAGCCTTGCTGCGGCGCATCCGTGAGGGCAGCCGGAGCGTTGCGGTCCATCAAACACTTGCCCGCGATCATCCGCGCGCCGCGGCGCTCGCTCTCGGCGAAGAACGCATCGACGGATTCCGGGCGAACCGTGCAATAGACCACCGCCGTCGTCGTCCCCTGCCGGAACATTTCATCGAGAAAAAAGCGCGCTACGACGTCCGCATGGGCGCGGTCCGAGAACTTCTGCTCTTCCACGAACGTGTATTTTTGCAGCCAGTCCAGCAGCTGCGCGCCGTAGGAGCCGATCACCCGGGTCTGCGGATAGTGGATGTGCGTGTCGATGAGGCCGGGCAGGATCAACTTGCCCGCGTGATCGTCGATCGCTGCGGCGGCGGGCGCCTGCGCCGCGACTTCGCGCGCTTCGCCCGCGGCGACGATCAGGCCATTCTCGATCCAGATGGCGCCGTCCTCCACCAGTTGAAGCGCGCTCGCCCCCGCGAGCCGCGGCGAGTCGGCAAAACTCAGCAGACGTCCGCGCAGCAGGCGCGAGGCGCCGTTCAAGGCAGTATCTCCCGTAGGCGAAGCGCGGCGATCTCTTCGATCTCGAGAAGCGCGGCGCCAAATTCCGCCGGGCCGTCATTCTCGAGCCGGCGCTCGAACGCCGCCGAAATCTCGGCCTTGGTCTTGCCCTTCACCGCCATGACGAAGGGAAAGCCGAACCGCGCGCGATAGGCCGCGTTGAGCGCAGTGAAGCGCGCGAGTTCGTCAGCGCTCAGGTGGTCGAGGCCGGCGCTCGCCTGTTCGTGCGTGGATTCCTTCGTCAACTTCTTGGCGAGCGCGAGCCTGCCTGCGAGATCCGGATGGGCCTGAATCAGCGCGCGTTTGGCGGCGTCGCTTCCCCCAGCCATGGCCGCAGCCATCGCCTTGGCGAGCCCTTCGGCGCTGTCTTCGGCGCTCGTCAGGCCCGCATCGTAGGCCGCTTCCGCGACCCAGCGCGAGTGCTCGTAGATGCCGCCGAACCGCTCGACGAACAGCGTCCGCGTCAGCTGCGACGGCTTCCAGCCGCCCGGAGGCGGGTGCCTGGCGATCCAATGTCTGGCGATGTCGAGCCGCGTTGCGATCCAGACCTTTTCGCGCCCGGCTGCGTAATCCAGAAAACGCGCGAGCGCGGCGGCTCGGCCCGGGCGCCCGACCAGCCGGCAATGCAGGCCGATCGAGAGCATCTTGGGCGCCGTCGCGCCCTCGGCGTAGAGCGTGTCGAAGGAATCCTTCAGATAGGCGAAGAACTGGTCGCCCGAGGGGAACCCTTGCGGCGTCGCGAAGCGCATGTCGTTGGAATCGAGCGTGTAGGGCACGATCAGTTGCGGTCCGCGCGGACCCTCGACCCAATAGGGCAGATCGTCGGCGTATGTGTCGGCGCAGTAGAGGAAGCCGCCTTCCTCCATGCCGAGCCGCAGGGTGTTGACCGAGGTGCGGCCCTGGTAGAAGCCGAGCGGCCGCTCGCCGACGACTTCGGTATGAACGCGTACCGCCTCCTCGATGTGATGGGCCTCCTGCGCGGGCGGTGTGTCGCGGTAGTCGATCCATTTGTAGCCGTGAGTGGCGATCTCCCAGCCCGCCTCCTTCATCGGCGCGGCGATTTCGGGATAGCGCTCCAAAGCGGTGGCCACCGCGAACACGGTCACCGGGACGTTGCGCTCGGTGAACATGCGATGCAGCCGCCAGAAACCGGCGCGCGAGCCGTACTCGTAGATCGACTCCATGTTCATGTGCCGCTGGCCCGGCCAGGGCGCGGCGCCGACGATCTCCGACAGGAACGCCTCGGAGGCGAGGTCGCCATGCAGAATGTTGTTCTCGCCGCCCTCTTCGTAATTGATCACGAATTGCAGCGCGACCCGCGCCCCGCCCGGCCAGTCCGCGAACGGCGGCGTGCGGCCGTATCCAGCCATGTCGCGCGGGTATTTCTCTTGCATCTGATGCCCCCTGAACGCGCGCGCCTCGCGCAATACGATCGTCGAAGGACATACGACGGGAGGGCGGCCGGCTCCAAGGGTCGATTTGGTTCGATCGGCCGCATAGTTGCGTTCGCGAGCATGACACATGTTCGTAAAGCACGGCCCGTGTTCGATTGTCGCCGCTGACGCGGCAGGTCACAGCACCTCGAAAATGTTGTACACGGGGCCGTCGACGCGGCGGTGGCCTATACCGACGGCAACGACATTGTTCAGCCAGGCGTATTGGGTCGCTGCCGTCTCGAAGAGCGGCGCCATGCGGAAATAGTAGTCGCCGGGATCGACGGCCTCTCCCTTCTCGACGCGTGCAATCACATCGGGCGTTCCGTGACGGATGCCGCGATAGGTCATGCCGATCAGCGCGTCGTCGATCGTCTCGAGCACCAGCCGCACATCGAGTGCGGCGCTTCCGTCGCCGCGGACGTACTGCCAGTCGGCGCCGCCTTCCAACACCCGACCGGAAAGACGTTCGCCGTCGAAGACTCCGCTCGGCACAACGCCGACGCGGCGGTAGCCGCCAGGCGGGGCGCCGATGATCTGCAGCGGACGCACATCGAGACGCATTACGAAAAGCGGTCTTGTCCGCACCTCCCGGAGTGCATCCGGGAGACCATCACGGAGGCTGGTTGTCATGATCCAGATCCCTTTTTCCGCCGATGCGCGGGCTCAGTTCCCGCGGATCGTCTCGAGGTTTATAGCTTTGAGCCGCCATCGACGTGAAGCGTGTCGCCGGTGATCCAGCGAGCGTCGTTGGAGGCGAGGAAGGCGACCACGCCGCCGATGTCGTCAGGCTGGGCGAGGCGTTTCAGCGCCTGCATGCCGAGCGTGTAGTCCTGCCCCGCATCCGTTTTGGTGAACTTCGACATGTCGGTCTCGACAACGCCTGGCGCGACGGCGTTGACGCGAATGCCGCGCGCGCCGAGCGCCGCGGCGAAGTGCGTGACGAGGGTGTCGACCGCGCCCTTGGTCGCTGCGTAGGCGGAGAGCGTGCCGACCGCGGCGCGGGCGGCGAGCGAGGAGAGCAAGACGATGGCGGCGCCTTTATGCAGGATCGGCAAAAACTGCTGCACGAGAAAGAACGGCGCGCGCACGTTGACCGCCAAGAGACGATCGAAATCCTCGACGCTGGTCTCTTCGGTCGTCGCGTCCATGGCGATACCGACATTGGCGACGAGGATATCCAGGCGATCACCGACGATGGCCCGGACCTGCCGGGCGAGCTTGTGCGGCCCGTCGGGCGCGGCGAGATCGGCCGTGACGACATCGGCGCGGCCGCCGGCCCTGCAGATTTCCGCAACAACAGCTTCCGCCGCCTTCGCGCCGCTCGAGTAATGGACGAGCACTTGGGCGCCGGCCTTGGCGAGCGCCAATGCGCTGGCGCGGCCGATGCCGCGCGAGGCGCTGGTGACGAGAGCTGTTTTTCCCGAGAGCGTGGTCATGACCTGGATTCCCCACGATTGGATACCGACGCCGGGCGCCGACTTTGCCGCGGCTGAGGCAGCTAAATTCCCTTGGCCGAGATGATGGAGGGGAACGGCAGCCGTTCGGAGGACTGCAGATTGGCATCGTCGCCTTGCAGCGCCGATGTGAGGAACTGGTCGGCTTGCGACACGAAGAGTTCCGGGTACTGGTAGAACGATCCGTGATTTGCATCCGGGTAAAGGATCAACTGAGCGTTCGGCAGGTTCTGCTGCAGGATGTAAGAGTTCATCGTGGGGATGATGACATCGTTGCTGCCCTGAACGACCAGCGTCGGCTGACGGATATCCTTCAGATAGTCGAGAACGCCCTCGGCGGGTGCGATATATTTGCCGATGGCTTCGCGCTGCGCCGCCGCCGCTTCTTCGCTCGCCTCGGGATCGCGATCCCCACGGAGAAGCTTGCGTTTCAGAAAGGCGAGGCCCGCGGCCCGGCCCGAAGGGGAGGGCGGAAAGTGAACAGCAAGCCACAGATGCTCCGGCGGATCGTAGGCGCCGGCGAAGATCTCCGCGGATCTGCTCGTTGACATATCGGCGCCGCGCGGGCCTGTGCCGACGAGAATGAGCCGGCGAACGAGTTCGGGAGCCTGGACCGTGATTTCCTGAGCGACCATGCCACCGATGGAAAAGCCGAGCACGTCGACCTTGCCAAGCCCGAGGGCCTTGATGAAGCCGATGGCGTTGGCGCCCATCTCCGGAAAGCTCGCCGGCGCCTTGCCCGAGCTGCTCGAAACACCGGCGTTGTTGAAGAGAATCACCTCGCGATTCTCAGCCAGGCCGTCGGTCACGGCCGGATCCCAATAATCCATAGTCCCGCGGAAATGCTGGTTGAAGACGAGCGGCACGGCGCCGGTCTTGCCGAAACGGCGATAGGCGAAACGGATGCCGTTGGCCTCGACGAACTGCGTTGGAGCGGTCTGGTGCGTATATCCAGTCATTTGAATGATTCCTCTGCTCGAGTTCCTCTCGAGCTCTTGGCTGGCTTGGATAAGGTGACTTGGGCGGCGCCGCCGTCGACGACAAGCTCCGCGCCGGTGATAAAGCCGGCGTCATGCGCGCCGGCGATCAAGGCGACGGATTTCACTCATGGCTAGCTGATCTCGTCGACGCGGTCGGGATAGAAGGCGAGATGGTCCTTGATCGAGGCCACCGCTTCGTACGGCGCTTCGTAGGTCCACACCGCATTGGTGGACCGCGCGCCGCCGGCCGGGATGCTGAAATACGCGCAGTCGCCCTTGTAGGGGCAGTAGGTCTCGTGGTCGGTCCGCTCGAGGAGCGACATGTCGACATCCTTACGCGGGATGTAGTGGACCGGCGCATAGCTCGCTTCCCGCAAGGTCAGCGCGTCCCAGGTGTCGGCGACGACGCGACCCGCGACCTTGACGACGACGCGATCGCGGTTGCGCTCGATCGTGATTGGATGATCCGGGCCGGGAATCTTGATGGTCTTCGGGTTCGATGACATTGCGCTTGCCTTTCTGCGAGCTGATGTGTGCGTTCCTGCGGGAAACTGCGAGCGGCTACCTCCGAAAGATCGTCCCTCGACGGGGCGCGCGGAGGTCTGCT
>JBAQGU010001247.1:0-7759 GCA_049287975.1 Roseiarcus sp. | reverse complement strand
TCCCCGACCCGGCGGTCGCCCCCGCCCGCGACACCGGGGCGCCCGCGCGCACGCTCGCCTGGATCCTGACGGCGCTGGTGTTCGGCGCGACGCTCGCCGGCTACATCGCCTTCGCGACGTTTCTGATCAACAAGGCGATGTTCGTGGCCGGCGTGGTGTCCCTCGTCTATATTGCCGACATCCTCGTCCAGGAAGGCGCCGAGAGCGCGCTGCGCGCGGACGCGCCGATCGGGCGCGGGCTGACCGCGACGATCGGATTGCGGCGCAACGCGCTGGAACAGATCGTCGTGCTGATCCAAGGCTTTGCGCGCCTGGCGTCCCTCGCGGCGGCGCTGGCGGCGGTGCTCGGTCCGTTGGGCTTGCCCTCGCAGGATCTCGCTACGACGTTGCGTGCGGCCTATTTCGGATTCACGCTCGGCGGGGTGACGATATCGCTGTCGACGCTGCTCGGGGCGGGCGTCCTGTTCGTCGTCGGCGTGGTCGCGACGCGCGCCGCGCAGCACTGGCTCAGCGAGCGCTATCTGCCGCGAACCCGGCTCGACGCGGGCGCGCAGAACTCCATACAGACGATCTTCGGCTATATCGGCGTCGTCGTCGCCTTGCTGGTCAGCGGCGCGACGCTCGGGCTCGATCTGGAGAAATTCGCCCTCGTCGCAGGCGCGCTGTCCGTCGGCATCGGTTTCGGCCTGCAGGCCATCGTCAACAATTTCGTCTCTGGCCTGATCCTGCTCTGGGAGCGCGGCATCCGTGTCGGCGACTGGGTGGTGGTCGGCGCCGATCAGGGCTTCGTGCGCCGCATCAGCGTTCGCGCTACCGAGATCGAGACTTTCGATCGAGCGACCCTGATCGTGCCCAACTCGACGCTGGTCACGGGCGCGGTCAAGAACTGGATGTACGCCGATCGCATCGCGCGCATCATCATCTCGGTAAACGTGGCCTACGAAAGCGATCCGGAACAGGCGCGCGAATTACTGATCGCCGCGGCGAAGGCCCAGGACACGGTCCTGACCATTCCAGCGCCGCTGGTGCTCTTCAGCGAACTCGGCGAGTGGGCGCTGAAGTTCCAGCTCATCTGCTTCGTCGACGACGCGCTGATGGTGGAGCGAATAAGGAGCGAGTTGAATTTCGACGTCTACCGGCGCATGCGCGAGGCGGGGCTGCGGATTCCCTATCCGAAGTAGACGACGGTGTGGAGCGGGGCGCCTGAGCAGACGGCTCGGTGTCGATGGTCTTCGCTGTCTCCTCCCGCGACGCTGCCTTGGATACGAGGAACGTAACGCATCCTTCCAATTTTCGATCGCGCACATGACGTCGCGCGGCGTACACGCGGGCGTCGCCGCGTCAAATCGCGCCTGACGCTCGTCGTAGGTTCGGTTTCCCGGCGCCGTGAGCCTCTTCATCGAATGCTCAAGGAGTCCGAACGCCTGTCAACGGGCGCCAGCTGCTGCATTCTGGGTCAGGAAGGGGTCGATTCCGCCGCCGCCCTGCGGGGCCGTCCGACCTTGCGCTTGCCGACGCTCTGGGGCGCGGCGCTCGCGGCTACGACGTCTTTTCTTCCCCGTTTCTGGCCGAGCCCGATCTTTTTGGCCAGCTCCGATCTCTGCGCGTGGTAGTTGGCGGCCACCATCGGATAGTCCGCCGGCAGTTTCCACTTCTCGCGATATTGATGCGGCGACAGGCCGAGCGCCGTCAAATGACGCCGCAAAGACTTGAACTGTTTGCCATCGTCCAGACAGATCAAGTAATCCGGCGTGACCGACTTTCGGATGGCCACCGCCGGCGCTTGCGCCTCGACCGGGGTCGGCGCGCTGCTCTCCGCCCCGTCTGCGAGTCTCGTCACGGCGGCATGCACCGTTTGAATCAGGGCCGACAATTCGCCCTGCGGCACAGAATTATTCGAGACGAACGCCGTGACGATCTCAGCGGTCAGGTGAATTGGATTTACTTTCGACACAGTTTCTTCCCCCAGCGATCAACTTCGCGCGGACACGCTTACGCCGGGTTGGTCGGCGCGTCGATGGGCTGTAGCAAATAAATTACGCATCGAACGGGATTTTCGAGCGCGACTGCGCGGCTTCTGCGCCTGGTTTATGCAACGGAAACGTCTTGCGAAATCAACGGCGCTCTTGCGTTTCCAAGTCTTGATTTCTGCTCGTTCCGGCGCACTGTCACAAATGCCTTCGAGAGGCGGCAGTCAAGAATGAGTTTTGAGAAACGCTTCTCGCGGCGGTGAGATGACAGCACAGATAATTTATGATTTTATCTATGTGTGAATGTATATGGAACTGCTTTTGATACACCGCTTACTGTCGCCGAATTTGAAGAATATTTTCTCACCAGCCCAAATTTCGTCACCTGCCATTTAGCCGGAGACAGCAACTCAGGGCTGTTTTTTGGTTTCCAAGCTTTGGAGCGTCATGCCGAGCTTCCTGACGACTGGGCTGACATTGCAACTTTCGCGCGTCCTAAACCGAAGGTACCCGGTGTAGGCGCGGCACTTTTCGCCGTAACGAAGGTCAGGCACGCCCGTTGGTCGCACGGTATGCCCTGAGCTAGCCTACCGGTTCCGCCTGTCTCTCAAAACCCCATCGACGAACGATCTGTTCGCGTTCCTGACGACCGAGCCCAACGCCATCGTCGGGGCGGTTCAGGCGAAGGCTACGCCCGTCATACTGACCATGCCGGACGAAATCGAGTCGTGGATGTCAGCCCCGGCGCCAGAGGCCTTGAAGCTCCAGCGTGCATTGCCCGACGATGGACTCCGCGTCGTTGCGAGGGGACAAAAGCAGGATGGTTCCGAGGCGCTCGTTTCAATGTCCTAGGATTTGCGGACGCGGTTCGAGGGAATCTGACGAATGGGCCCGAATGCAAAACCGGACGAATTGGGTCAAAATCGATATCTTACGGCCGCTATGACTCGCGCGAATCGCCCTTCAGATTCGAACTGGTCCTTGTAGCGTAAGGGGTTAGCGTGCCGGCCGTTCGTCCCTATTGGAAGGGCTGGATCAAACTAGCCCTGGTTTCCTGGCCTATCGGACTCTGGACGGCGTCGTCGTCGGGCGAGCTCGCGGCCTTTCGCCAGATCAGCAAGAAAAGGGGCGATCTCACGATATCCAACAGAGAACGCCCAAACTCCTCCGAGTCTCACGATTTCGTACAGGATGACACCCCCTCAGGCGAGCGGCCGCCAGGCGCGACCGTCGCGCGCGAGCAATTCCGCCGCGGCCTCGGGGCCGCTGCCGCCCGCGACGTAGTTGGGAAAATCCCCGGGTGGGTTGTTCGCCCAGGCGTCGAGGATGGGTTGCACCGCCTGCCAACCGGCCTCGATGTTGTCGGCGCGCTGAAACAGCGTCGCATCCCCGATCATGCAGTCGTAGATCAGCGTCTCGTAACCCGTGTTGGGCGCGGTCTTGAAATAGGTCTTGTAAGCGAAGTCCATGCTGACGTTTGCGAGCCTGACTGTCGGGCCGGGCCGTTTGGCGGCGAACTCGAGGCTGACGCCTTCGTCCGGCTGGATGCGAAGGATCATCCAATTGGGGTTCATCTTCTCGACATCGGTGCCGCGGAAGAGCGCAAACGGCGCCTGATGGAAGCGGACCGCGATCTCTGTAGATCGGCGCGCCATGGACTTGCCGGTTCGCAGATAGAAGGGCATGCCGGCCCAGCGCCAGTTGTCGATCACGAACTTGCACGCGATGAAGGTCTCGGTCACCGAGTCTGGCGCGACATCGGGCTCGTGCCGATAGGCCCGGACCGGCGAGCCTTTGACGACGCCTTCGCCGTATTGTCCGCGTACGGCGTCCTGCAGCGCCCGCGCCGGATCGAGCGGCCGTATCGCCTGAATGACCTCGGTCTTCTTCGCGCGCACGGCGTCGGCGTCAAACGAATTCGGCGGTTCCATCGCGGTCATCGCGAGCAGCTGGAGTACGTGGTTGGGCACCATGTCGCGGAGCGCCCCGGTCTTCTCGTAGAATTTGCCGCGCCGCTCCACGCCCACGGTTTCGGCGACGGTGATCTGAATATGATCGATGTTCTGGCGATTCCAGCCCGGCTCAAACAAACCGTTGGCGAATCGCAGCGCCATGATGTTCTGCACTGTTTCCTTGCCGAGAAAATGGTCGATCCTATAAATCTGGCTCTCCTGCATCGTCTTCAGGATCTCGGCGTTGAGCGCCTTGGCCGATGCGAGATCGTGGCCGAAAGGTTTCTCGATCACCACGCGGCGCCATTGGCCGTCCTTCTCCGTCGTCAACCCGGCGGCGCCCAGGCCCGCGACCACCGTGCCGAAAAAGCGATCCGCGATGGCGAGATAGTATATATGGTTGCCTGGCGCGCCCGCCGACTTATCCGGGGTCGCCAGATGCTCTCCCAATCGACGGTAGGTCTCAGGATTGGTCAGGTCGCCCTGAAGATAGCTCATGCGCTCGGTCAGAAACCGCCAGCCAACCTGATCCAGGCGGGCTGCGCCGGACGTATCGCCCTGAGCGACGAACACGTTCATCATTTCGGTCAGGTTGTCGCGCCATACCTCCGTCGTCAGGCTCGCGAGGTCGACGCCGACAATCCGGAAGCCGTCGGAGAGTCGCTTGGAACATGACAGATTGTACAGCGCCGGCATGACCAGACGTTTTGTCAGATCGCCCGCGCCACCGAAGATCACCATTGCGCAAGCCGGCGCGGGAACCGCGCCGTCGGCGGCCTCAGATGCGTCCTCTGTCGTCATCCCGTCTTGCTCCTCTCTTCAAGGCGGCGGCCTGCGGTTCGGCAGCCGACACCGTCATTTCCGTCCGAGCAATTCCTTGACGACGGCGACGACCCGCTCCGGTTCGAAGCCGAACTTGCGCTGCAATTCCTTCAGCGGCGCGGAGGCGCCGAACGTGGTCATGCCGATGACACGCCCGGCCGCGCCGACGTAACGCTCCCAACCGAGCACGGAACCCTGCTCCACGGCAACACGCGCCGTTATTTCGGGCGGCAACACGCCGTCCCGGTAGGATTTCGGCTGGCTCTCGAAGATGTCCCAGGAGGGCATCGAAACGATCCGCGAGCGGATTCCCTCCGACGCCAACTCCTGCTGGGCCCCGACGATCAGAGCAACCTCGCTGCCGGACGCGATCAGAATGACCTCGGGGGCGCCGCCCGGAGCATCCGCCATGACATAGGCGCCGCGCGCGACACCGGCGGCGGAGGCGTATTTGCTGCGATCGAAGGTCGGCATAGGCTGGCGCGACAGAGCCAGCAGCGCCGGCCGATGGCGCAGCTGCAGAATATGGCGATACGCCTCGACGACCTCGTTGGCGTCGCCGGGGCGCAGTACGGTGAGGCCCGGAATGGCGCGCAGCGAGATCAGGTGCTCGACCGGCTGATGCGTCGGGCCATCCTCACCGTCGCCCATCGCGTCATGGGTGAAGACGAAGATCGTCGGCAGCTCCATCAGCGCGGAGAGCCGGATCGCGGGCCGCGCATAGTCGCTGAAAATGAAGAAGGTGGCGCCGAACGCGCGCAGTTTCGAGAGCGACATCCCGTTGACGGCGGCGGCCATCGCGTGCTCGCGAACGCCGAAATGCAGATTGCGGCCGCCCGGCGTCGCGGCTTCGAAATCGCCGGCGCCGGCGAATTTGAGCGCCGTCCTGTTGGAGGGCGCAAGGTCCGCCGAGCCGCCGAGGAACCAGGGAATGTTCTGTGCGAGCACGTTCAGCGTCGCGCCCGAGGCGTCGCGACCGGCGACGCCCTTGGCGTCGGCGGGGAAGACCGGCAGATTCCGGTCCCATCCCACGGGCAACTCGCGGCGCTGCATCTGCTCGATCTCGGCGGCGAGGGCGGGGAACTGCTCTCGGTAGGAGGCCAGCAGTTTCTCCCAGCCCGCCCGCGCCTCCGCGCCGCGCTTGCCGATCCCTGCGGCGAAATGCTCGAGCACCCCGTCCGGAACCAGGAATTTCGCGTCCTCCGGCCAGCCATAGGCGCGCTTGGCGAGCCGCACTTCGTCCTCGCCCAACGGCTCGCCGTGCGCCTCGGCGCTGTCGACCTTGTGCGGCGATCCGTAACCGATATGGCTGTCGAGGATGATCAGGGTCGGCCGGTCGCGGGTCTCTCGGAAAGTCTTCAGGGCGTCCTCGATGAGCCCGAGGTCGTTGGCGTCGCCGACCCTGAGCACGTTCCAGCGATAGCCGAGAAAGCGCGCGGCGACGTCCTCGCTGAAGGCGAGGCGGGTGTTGCCTTCGATCGTGATATGGTTGTTGTCGTAGATCCAGCAGAGGTTGTCGAGCGCCAGATGTCCTGCCAGCGAGGCCGCCTCCGAGCCGACGCCCTCCATCAGGCAGCCGTCGCCGCAGACCGTATAGATGTCATAGTCGAAGATGGCGAACTCCGGCTTGTTGTAGCGGCCGGCGAGCCATTTCTGGGCGATCGCCATGCCGACGCTGGTGGCGATGCCCTGCCCCAGCGGCCCGGTGGTGGTTTCGACGCCCGAGACCCAATGATATTCCGGATGCCCCGGCGTCTTGCTGTCGATCTGGCGAAAGCGGCGGATCTCGTCGAGCGTGACCGACGGCTTGCCGAGCCGCTCATAGTCGGCGTTCACCGCCTGCGTCTGCGTCAAATACAGCACCGACCAGACCAGCATCGAGGCGTGGCCGTTCGACAGCACGAAACGGTCGCGATTGGGCCAGATCGGATCTTTCGGGTCGAAGCGCATGACCCGGTTCCAGATCGTGTAGACCAGCGGCGCCAGCGCCATCGGCGTGCCGGGATGCCCCGATTTCGCCTGCTGGACGGCGTCGATCGAGAGCGTGCGGATTGTGTTGATCGACAAGAGGTCGAGGTCTTGGTTGGCCATGCGCTTCGTCCTCCGGTGCGGTTCAGCTCGCCGTCGTCGGCGGCTTCTCGAGGTGCCCGCCGAACTCATAGCGCATGGCTGAAAGCATCTTGTCCGCAAACAGCGCTTCGCCGCGGGAACTGAATCGTTCGTACAGCGCGGCGGAGAGCACATGGGCGGGAACGCCCTCGTCGATCGCGGCCTTGATGGTCCAGCGGCCCTCCCCCGAATCGGAGACCCTTCCAGTGAATTTCTTTAGGCCAGGGTCCTCGGTCAGGGCGGCGGCCGAGAGATCGAGCAGCCAGGACGCGATCACGCTGCCGCGTCGCCAGACTTCGGTAATTTCAGGGAGGTCGAGATCGTATTGATAGTGTTCGGGGTCACGCAGCGGCGTTGTCTCGGCATCGACCGCACCAGTCTTCTTGCCGATGTTCGCCGCCTCGAGGACCGCCAGGCCCTCCGCGTAGGCGGCCATCACTCCGTATTCGATGCCGTTATGCACCATCTTGACGAAATGCCCGGCGCCGACGGGGCCGCAATGCAGATAGCCTTGCTCGGACGTGCCGCCCGTCGTCCCTCGTCCCGGCGTGCGCGGAATGTCGCCGGGGCCGGGCGCGAGGGTGGCGAAGACCGGGTCGAGATGGCTGACCGCGCCCGGCTCGCCGCCGATCATCATGCAGTAGCCCCGCTCCAGGCCCCAGACGCCGCCGCTTGTGCCGACGTCGACGTAAGCAATGCCCTTGGGGGCCAGTTCCTTCGCTCGACGAATGTCGTCGATGTAATAGGAATTGCCACCGTCGATCAGGATATCGCCATGCTCGAGATGAGGCGCGAGATCGGCGATGGTCTTGTCGACGACAGCGGCGGGGACCATGAGCCAGACTGCGCGCGGCTTCGTCAGGCTCTGGACAAACTCAGCCAGGGAGGCCGCGCCGACCGCGTTCT
>JBAQGU010001246.1:0-2659 GCA_049287975.1 Roseiarcus sp. | reverse complement strand
TACATGCTGCGGCCCTGGATTCCCGCTTTCGCGGACCGCTTTCGCGGGAATGACAGTGTGAAGGACCTCATTTTGAACGACGCAGCCCACTAGCCACCGGGCCGAGGCTACCCTCGGATCCGCTCGCCCTTGGGATCATACATCGGCGCAACGCTCGCGCGCGCTGCGACCCGCCGTCCCGCGACTTCGATCTCGAACCCGCCGGCCTCGACAAATCCGCGCGTCGCGACTTCGGGGTGTTCGACGAAGCCGAGCGCGATCGCGGCGCCGAGCGTATGGCCATAGGCGCCCGACGTCGTGCGCCCGACGATCGACTTGTCGAGCCAGACCGGCTCATTGCCGTACAGCAGCGGCTCGCGATCGAGCAACGCCAATTGCAGCAGGCGCTTCGTCGCGGGCGCCTCGCGCCTGCGCAGCAGCGCGTCGCGGCCGATGAAGTCGGCGCCCTTGTTCAGCTTGACCGCGAACATCAGCCCCGCCTCGATGGGCGTGTCCTCGTCGGAGATATCGTGCCCCCAATGGCGGTAGGCCTTCTCGATCCGGCAGGAGTCCAGCGCGTGCAGGCCGGCGAGTTTCAGCCCGAATCGCGCGCCGGCCGTCACGATGGCGTCGAAGACGCCGACGGCGAATTCGGAGGGGACATAGAGCTCCCAGCCGAGTTCGCCGACATAGGTGATGCGGCTGGCGCGCGCCCGCGCCGCGCCGATTTCGATCTCGCGGCTGCTCGCGAACGGAAACGCCGCGTTGGAAAAGTCGTCGGGCGATACCGCGCTCAGGAGTGCCCGCGAATTCGGCCCCATCAGGCTCAGCACGGCCAGGCCCGAGGTCGCGTCGGTCGCGAAACAATGCCCGTCCTCCGGTGTGTGACGCTTCAGCCAGGCGAAATCACGCCGGGCGGTCGCGCCCGCCGTCACGATCAGGAACGCCCGCTCGGAAAGCCGCGTCACCGTCAAATCCGCCTCGATGCCTCCACGTTCGTTGAGCCACTGCGTGTAAAGGACACGGCCCGGCGGAATCGCGACGTCGTTGGCGCAAATCCGCTGCAACACGCTTTCCGCATCGCGACCCTGCACGAGAAACTTGCCGAACGAGGTCATGTCGAACATCGCGACCGCCTCGCGCGCCGCGCAATGCTCCGCGGCGGAATGCGCGAACCAGTTCTGCCGGCCGTAGCTATACGCGTACGCCGCCTTCTCGCCCTCGGGCGCGAACCAGTTGGCGCGCTCCCAACCCGCTACCTCGCCGAAACAGGCGCCGCGATCGGCGAGACGCTGATGCAGCGGCGAAAGGCGCACGTTGCGCGCGGTCTCGTATTGCCGGTAGGGCCAGTGCATGGCGTAGAGCAGGCCGAGCGATTCGGTGACGCGCGCGCCGAGATAGGCTTTGTTGGCCTGGAACGGTTGCAATCGGCGGATGTCGATGTCTGAGAGGTCCATCGGCGGATGGCCGTCGATGATCCACTCGGCGAGCGCTTTGCCGGCGCCGCCGGCCGACTGGATGCCGATCGAGTTGAAGCCGGCCGCGACATAGAGCCGCTCCAGCTCGGGCGCCTCGCCGAGCATGTACCGCACGTCGGGCGTAAAACTCTCGGGGCCGTTGAAGAATTTCCGGATGCCGACCTTTGCCAAAGCCGGCAGGCGCCGCATCGCCGCCTCCAGGATCGGCGTGAAATGCTCGAAATCCTCGGGCAGCTCGGCGAATTCGAAGTCCTCGGGAATTCCGTCGAGCGCCCAGGGCTTGGCGTCGGATTCGAACGCGCCGAGCAGCAGCTTGCCGGCATCCTCCTTGTAGTAGGCGCAATGGTCGGGATCGCGCAGCACCGGCAGATCGGGCGCAAGGCCGGGGAACGGCTCGGTGACGATGTAAAAATGCTCGCAGGCTTGCAGCGGCGCGCTGACGCCGCAGCTCTTCGCCAGCGCCCGCGTCCAGAGGCCGGTCGCGAGCACGACGACGTCCGCCGCGATCTCGCCCTCGTCCGTCACGACGCCCCGCGCGCGCTTGCCGTCCGACCTTATCGACGTCACCTTCACGTTCTCGAACACGCGCGCGCCGCGCGCCGTCGCGCCCTTGATCAGCGCCATCGTCGTGTCGATCGGATTGGTCTGGCCGTCGTTGGGCAAAAAGACGCCGCCGGCGACGTCGTCGACATTCAGCAGCGGCCATTTCGCCTTGATTTCGCTGGCGCCGACTTCGTGCACCTCGAGCCCGAAGGTCTTGGCCATCGAGGCGCCGCGCTTCAGCTCTTCCAGCCGCTCGGAATTTGTGGCGATCGAAATGCTGCCGCGTTGCAGGAAGCCGGTCGCCTGGCCGGTCTCCGCTTCCAGGCCGGCATAGAGGCCCGTCGTATATTGCGCGAGCTTGGTCAGATTGGCGGTCGCGCGCAATTGGCCGACGAGACCCGCGGCGTGCCAGGTCGTGCCGCAGGTCAGGCGCCTGCGCTCCAGCAGCACGACGTCGCGCTTGCCGAGCTTGGTCAGGTGATAGGCGATCGAGGCGCCGACCACGCCGCCCCCGACGATGACGATTTCGGCGTGCGAGGGCAGGGATTTTGTCATCGGGGCTCGCGGTCCACGCGCCGAGGGAAAGGGCGGCGCCGAGCCGAGATAACCTCATTTATGCGCGCGCCGCCACCACGCGCAATTCCCTAATTCCCTCCCCG
>JBAQGU010001245.1:0-2379 GCA_049287975.1 Roseiarcus sp. | reverse complement strand
GATTGAAAGTCTCGCCGAAGTCGGCGAGATCCGGCAGCGGGTTGCGCAGTTCCTTAAGGAATTCCGGTCCGAATTCCTGCCGCTCCAGGGCGGCGAGCGCGTGCGTGTAGAGGCTCATCGCGCCATTGACCCGACGCAGCCGTTCGCCCATGCGACCGATGACGTCGATCAGGAGCGTCGGGGACGCGAGCGCCGCCTCGAGAAGCGCGGACCGCTCGACGCGCAAGGCCTTCACCCGGCTCAGAGCGCGCACCGAAGCCGTGCGATCGAACTGCGCCAGCGCGCCCATTTCGCCGACGAGACATGGCGCCGACAGCCGCGACATCGGGATCGCGCCGTGCACACTCTCGAACGTGACGACGATTTCCCCTTCGAGGACGAGGTCGGCGTGCTCGCTGGGCTCGCCCTGCGTAATCAGCGCTTCGCCGGCTTCGAACGTGAGCCGACGGGCCGCCGCGATCAGGCGAGAGAGGTTTTCCTCGGAGAGATCGCGGAACGCGCCGACCGCCCTCACCGCGGCGCGCAATTCCGAAGCATCTGTCATGTCGCTTGCAGGGTTTTGCCAGCGCCCGTCGCGTCGAATTCCAGCGAGATGAGATTTCGGCCGTTCTCGTGGCGGTAACTCATCCGGCGCGTGAACTTTTGAAGCAGGCCCGTGCCGTAGCCGCCGATTTCGAAATCATCGCAGCGTTGTTCGATGCGCTTGGCGGGCATGACGATAGGGTTGAACGCGACGCCGTCGTCACGGAACTCGACGCAGAGGCCGTCCGCGGCCGCATTCAGCGCGACGGTCACGGCGCTCGCCCGGCCGTGTTGAACGGCGTTGAGAAACAGCTCCTCCACGCAGAGACTGATCGCAAACGCCGTCTCGGATGGCAAGCGGAGCCCTTCGCAGGCCGCAGCCAGCCAGGCTTCCGCCTCCATGGCGGCTTTGATCGTGCCGGAGAATTTGCGGGAGGGCATCGCGAAATGCGTCCCGTTCATGCTTTTGGCTTCGTCAGCGCCGCGGAGGCGGCGGCGAAATCGGGATAGAGATCGACGATCTCGTCGAAGCCGGTGGAGCGCAGCACCTTCTCCACGTTCTCGTCGGCGGCGCAAACCGCCATGATCGCTTTCCTGCGGATCATTGTCTTCGCGCACAACATCAGCGTGCGCACGCCCATCGAGGCGAGGAACGAAACCTGTCCCATATCGACCACGAGGGCTTTCGCGCTCCCCGCGATCGCGCTGAAGCGCAAGTCGACCTCCTGAGCGCCAGCGATGTCGAAGCGACCCTTCAGCTCGACCCGAGTTATTCCGTCCTCGGCTTCCCGCACCTGCATGTCCATGTCGCTGATCCATGTAGTTGAGCTTCCTATGTGGTCAAGGCTCTTATGTAAGTTGAGTGACGACTCCGTGACGAATCTCGGAACAGGCTCTCAGCGTGCCAGGTCGAACATTTGTCGGTTTGAAGCTGCGCTTGGCTGCGAAGCCGCAATTTCGGCGCCGATTTTGGTCAGCCGCGGCGCCGCCGCCGAGGGGCCGCCCACGACAGGCGGAGATTTCCACTCCCCGTTCCTACGGGGAGGGGACCGGGCGGGCCGCGCATTGTCGCAGATAGACTCGCGACAGAATGTTTGCTTTAATCAGAATTCATGTTAGCTTGAAGCTTCTCTCAAGCCGTACTGGCGCTCCCGATGAACCCGCCCTCCGCCACCCTGCGACGAGAACGCTTCGACCGGCTGACGAACTCGTACCCGTGGCGCGGATCGGCGGAAAGCGGCCCGACGGCGCCGAAAATGCGTCCAGAAGGGGGCGCCGCGGGCGAAAAAGCTTGGATGTAGACACTTTGGATTTTTTGCCCTTGTAAGCCCTTGAAATTCCACAAAACCGCCAAAGCTTTGGCGATTATGCACTTGACTGAACCATAAAAGTAGGGTAGAAATCGAATTCTGGAGGCCAGAAAATGCCCGAATTCGATCTCAGCAACCCCGCTTTCACCGACGAAGAAGAGGCCCGCAAGGTCATAGAGGCTTCTCGCTGGCCTAACGGTGTGTTCTGCCCGCATTGTGGCGTCATCGGCAAGGTCAGCAAGCTCGGCGGCCAATCCATGGGGCCTGGATGGTATCACTGCAACGCTTGCCGCGACAAATTCACGGTCAAAACCGGGACGCTGTATGAGCGTTCGCACATCCCGCTTCACAAGTGGTTGCTCGCTACCCATCTTCTCACGTCCTCAAAGAAAGGCATTAGCGCGCACCAACTTTATCGGATGCTCGGTTTTGGCTCATATCGCACGGCTTGGTTCATGGCGCACCGCATTCGCGAAGGTATGCGCTCTGGACCGCTTGCGCCGATGGGCGGAGCTGGCTCGATTGTCGAGATTGATGAGACCTTCAT
>JBAQGU010001244.1:0-3191 GCA_049287975.1 Roseiarcus sp. | reverse complement strand
GTCAGCGACGGCACAGCCGCTTTGAGCGGCTAAAACCTTAAAGCCCCCGGCTTTGCCGGGGGATATTTACTGGCAAGCTTTTCCAAATCCGGCGTGTTTTCGTCCAAGCATTTCCAAACAAAGCTTTGGCCGTTTTGAGGTATTTCAAGGGCTTGCAAGGGCTCCAAACCCAAAGAGTCCGTTTCCAAATTTTTTCGCCCCGCCCGCCTCCTTTCCGCCGCTTTCCCGACGCCCTCGCGCCCCTTCCGCCGCATCGGGGCGAGGGCGCCGGGCGGGATGAGTGCTTCGCGTCGTAGCAGGGTTCGCATTCATCGCTGAGGAGCAATTCGGGTAGAGACGATTTTCAAGATAGCACTAATTCAGATTAATAGAAAGAAATGTTCATCAGCCCGACGCGCGCGAATTCTGCGGTTCGGGCGCAGATAACGGTGACACGACCGTCTTTACCGCACGTCGCTGATCAGATCTCCTCCGATCCAAAAATCCTCGCGGCCCGATCCTCTACCGCCGCGGCTGTGGGGCATCGGCGGGGCGAGAAAAGGTTTTGTAGAGGGTCGCGTTGAAGAGAGCCGCGTCGGCATCCATCGCGACTTCGCAATTTGGCGGCAGGCGGTTGCGATGCTTGAAATCCATCACGGTCCGGCCGAGCGTGAGATCGCCCCGAGTCTCGACGGCGACGTGGACGCGCTCGGTGCCGACGACCGCCGGATCGATCAAGAAGTTCACGCAGACGGCGTCATGCACCGGCGCGGAGCCGAGCACAGGCATGGGCTGGCTGACATCGTAGCCCTTGATGCGCTGGCTGATGAATCGCGCGGCGGCGACGCCGGCCGGAGTCTGTAGTTGATCGAGCCGGGCGCACTGCTCCGAGGTCACCACGGCCTTGTGCGTCGCGTCGAGCGGCACGAGCGTGATTTTGTCGAACCCCGCGGCGAAAACGATCGCAGCGGCTTCCGGATCGGCCCAGACGTTGAACTCGGCCGCTGGAGTGACGTTGCCGTGGTCGTGGGCGCCGCCCATGATCACGACCTCGGGCACGCGTTTGACGAAGGTCGGGTCCGCGACAAGGGCAGCGGCGATGTTGGTCAATGGCCCCACCGGCACGAGAACGATGTCCTCCTTCGTCTGTCGGTACGTTTCGATCAGGAACTCGACAGCGCCGGTCCCCTGTTTGCTCGATCTCGCGGGGGGCAGCGGCAGTTCCGTGCTGTGAATATTACCCTTGTTCTGCAACTCGCGAGGCAGAGGAAAGTCCAGCCTCACGATGGGCCGCGCGGCGCCCTCATAAACTGGGACGTCAGAGCGGCCTATGAAGTCCAGCGTCCGCAGCGTGTTGTCCGTGCAATTCTGGACCGGGACGTTGCCGTTCACCGTGGTGCACGCGAGGAGTTCGATTGCGGGATGCAAGGCTGCGAGCATGATCGCGACGGCGTCGTCGGTTCCCGTATCGCAATCCAAAATCATTTTTCGCGGCATGGCGGCTATCCCGTGTCCAAAACCCTTCTCCCCCTTGCGGGAGAAGGTGGCGCGTAGCGCCGGATGAGGGGTCGCGCCGCGAGGCGCTTGCGCACGGCCGCTCGCTGATATGGTTACAGCCGGCAGCGCTCTCTCGCAATCGATCAAAGCCGGCGCCTGACGGCGCCAACCCCTCATCCGTCATTGCTCCGCAATGACACCTTCCCCCGCAAGGGGCCGCAAGGGGGGAAGGAGCGGCGGCATGCTGCGTTCAGTCGGGCTGGGCGGCGGCTCCACCTTGTCGCTCTTGGCCAAAGGTGGGAGCCCAAAAATAGAATGCGGGCGCGCTTCACAAACATGTGTCATGCTCGCGAACGTGAGCATCCAGAATGCCACGACGCTACAATACTTGCCGCTTGGCTCCGCTCTCGACGACTTCCCGGTTTGCGCCGCCGCTTCGTCGTGTCGGCACGGCTGGATCCCCGCATTCGCGGGGATGACATTTGTTGGCTTGGCAGGTCGACGTGCAGTGGCCTTCATGCGACCGCCGCGTTGACGAGGTTGCGGAACAGGACGCGGAAATATTCGCGGTGTTCGGGCGTCTGCACCATTATGATTGCGAACAGGTCGTCGCGCGGCGAGATCCAGAACGCCGTGCCCGCGGCGCCGCCCCAGAAATATTCGCCGACGCTGCCCGCCGTCGGCGCGAGGCCGGGCTGCGTCCGTACGCAGAAGCCGAGGCCGAAGCCATGTCCGGGCCAGAGCAGGTAGTGGTTCTTGGCGACATTCGCCGCCAGATGGTCGCTCGCCATGAATGCGATCGTGCGCGAGCCCAAAATTCGCGCCCCGTCGAGCGCCCCGCCGCCGCTCAGCATCGCGACGAAGCGCGCATAATCCGCGATCGTCGACAACAGCCCGCCGCCGCCGGATTCGAAGCGCGGAGGGGCGGTCATGTCGCTCCTGCTGATCCCGAGCGTATCGAACAGTTCGAACGAGAAGGGTTCCGCGCGGCGCGCGAGTTTCGACGCGGGCGTGAAGAAAGCCGTGTCGTTCATGCCGAGCGGAGCGAAGATGCGCTCGCGCAGCACTTCGCCCAACCCGCCTCCGGCGACGATTTCGACGATCCGGCCGAGCACGTCGGTGGAGACGCTGTATTCCCAGACCTCGCCGGGCTGGTGCTGAAGCGGCAAGCGGGCGATGGCCTCGACATGTTCGGCGGCCGTCCTTTCCTGATTCCTCAGGTCCGCGGCGCCGACCAGCTTCTGCACCCGGGAGCCCCCGGTGAATCCGTAAGTCAGTCCGGAGGTGTGCCGCATCAGGTCCTGGATCGTGATCGGCCGCTTGGCGGGGACGAGCTCGAGCTTCTCGCCGTTTTCGACCCCGACCTCCATCTCCGCGAAGGCGGGAATGTATTTCGAGACGGGATCGTTGATCAGCAGCCGCCCTTCCTCGACCAGCGTCATCGCCGCGACGCTGACGATCGGCTTGGTCATGGAATAGATGCGGAAGATCGCGTCCTGGGGCATTGGCGGTCCGCCCGGTCTGAGGGCGCCAAGCCCCTCAGCGAAGCCGACCTTGCCGTGCCGCGCGATCAGCATCGACACGCCGGGCGCGCGGCCCGCGGCGATCTCGCGCTCCATCGCCACGGTCAGCCGCTGCAGCGCCGCGCGCTCGAGGCCGATCTCCTCGGGACGAGCGGTCATCAGGCCCGCGAAGGCGGCGGGAAGCGTATCAGG
>JBAQGU010001243.1:0-1907 GCA_049287975.1 Roseiarcus sp. | reverse complement strand
AAGCCTCTAAACCCGCCCCGGTGGGAGCCGTGGCCGCGGCCAAAGAGGTTGGTGTTCGCCTGGAAGCCAGCTCCGTGGAAGCCGCCTCCACCGAGTCCGGCGACCCCGTGCACTCCGCCGCCTCCGAATCCGCCGCCTCCGCGGAAGGCGCCGCCACCTCCGAATCCGTCACCTCCGTGGACGCCGCCGCCACCGCCGGCATCAGCGCCAACCGCGGTGAACGCCGGGGCGCCAACCATGAGAAGTCCCGTAAGGGATCGCTTGATAGATGGACTCATGAAAGTCTCAGCCTGATGTATTCAATCGACTATTGAACAGTCGACGCCATTATGTCTTCGCCTACATAGTTTCTGGCGAAAAGGTCGCGAGGCCAGCCATTTGAAATTACGTGAGTATTTGAAATTACGGGCGTATCGGGAAGCCCAGAGGCGGCGCTCGTCCGGGATCGCCCTGGGATCGCTATGGCCGATATTCCGATCTCGGATGCGGTTGATGTCCGAATGGCCGGACGGCTCGTGTAGCATTTGGAGCGATCCGGCTTCGTCATTATCAAGCGACAGGCCATGGGCGGCGCGACGCTCCGACGCGGTTCCGATGGCGGGGCAAGTTACAGATCAACCGCGCCCCGGGGCGCAAAAATCGACCATGGCAGTTGGGAACTGACGCGAAGCGAAGCCGGCGCAAAAAGGGCCCCGCGGGAACATTGCCGGCGGGGCCAGTGTGACTGGAGACATGTACGCGAATCGACCATGACGGATCATGGTTAACCCGAAGTTAAAGTCACGAGCGCCCCCTCCGCGCGGGAAGGGGATCCAACGGGCCCAAGGTTCGCAGCCGAAGAAGAACGCTCGCAATAGGGCCCCGTGGCTTTCGCCAGCGGCGGGGAAAGGCTGGGCCTGGCAATGGAACGGAAGCTTTCTCCTCCTGTTTGGTCAAATCGCGTAGCGGTTGGCCCCGTCGATCGCCAGTTCGCAGGCGGCTATGTCGCCCCGCTCAAACTGCATCTTGGCGAGCGCGACCTGATCGGCCCAGCACTGGCAAAGCTCGGTCTCGAGTTCGGCGTTGGCAAGCTTGATCCCGAGAGATTGGGCGGCTTTGATGATTTCGTTGATTTTGGCTATTTGCTTGCTCCGTTGCTGATGAACGTACTATGTTATACCTCGAACAAATACTGTAATAGCAAAGTATATCGCAAGTAATCACGAATTGTTACGACTGGTGGGGCGCTGTTCCCTCGATCGGCCATTCGCGCTATGGTAGACCGTGCGGAGTGCTCGACCCAGGTCGGCCTGCGCAATCGCCTCGCGGCCCGTGCCCCGGGTTGCGGGGCATTTTTCCGAACTGCGTCGAGGCTCGCAAGAAAAAAGCCCCGCGGCTTTCGCCAGCGGGGCCATTGGCGGACGTTGTGCTGCTCGCGGACCTATGCTCACGTCCGGGTTCGACGATGGCAGACAATGGTTAACCAGAGGTGAAGCCGCACAGGCCGGGCAGATCGACGCTTCTTGGCGAATTCAGCGTGGAAGTGCGACGAGCGCTGAGAGGGACGGGGGGACTTGAAGGGCGCATTTCGCGCGACCTGAACGGGCGCGACGTTTGCGAGCGATCGAAGGCGGTGATCGTCGCGGGGCGCGTGTGAAAACTCGCGCCGAGCGACGCGTTCGGCCGGATGATCTTCCGCGTTCAATTTCTCGACCGTTCAGCGAGGGGCATCGCGTAGCGGAGCGCGTACGCGCTACGGATCAAAAGTGAAGCGCGCCCGCAATTGTGAAACCGTGGATTATGGCGTCGAGACTGGTTACGTGCGCTTCCATCATCTTGGCAAGCTCGCCCTTTGACGGCTCAGCGCGGCGGTCGTCCCTCTCGTCAGGGATTCTAGAAACCTTCCGCATAGAGACAGGGGTTTGAAC
>JBAQGU010001242.1:0-4392 GCA_049287975.1 Roseiarcus sp. | reverse complement strand
TTCAGTCATCGGATCGCTCCATTCCATGAGGTCTGCAACCACAGGATATCAAACCCCGCGGCCGCCCCCATAGAATCTTGTCCCGGCCATCCACGTCGGCCAATGGCGCCGCGGTTTCGCATCCTGTCGGCGCCCGATCGGCAAAGCCTTTCAGCCACCTGGAAGTCGAACCACGTGGATGGCCGGGACAAGCCCGGCCATGACGGAAATCGACGTGGAAATCATCGACTGAGCTGTTTGCCCCTTGCTAGCGAAGCGACGGAACCGACGGCCGCACCATAGTAGCCCCTGGAGGAGCCCCTGGTTCGCGCCGCTCTTCGCAACGACGCCGCTTCGCCGAACGCCGCTACTTCTTGAGGTCGCCCAGGTTCCAACACGCGGTGTCGCTCGAGGCGTTGGCGGCGGTGATAGGAATCAGCGTCGTATAGTCCGAGCCCTTCACCGAACCCGGCTTGACGCCCGAAGAGAGCAGCCACTTGATCATGCCGGCCATTTGCTCGCCCTGCGTCGGCACATCGTAGCTGAGGTCGAGGTCGAAGCCGCCCGACTTGACGAGGTCACACGCGCCTTTGCGCTCGCCGCCGCCGGAAGTCGCAACGAACACCTTGCCGGTCAAGCCGGCCTCTTTCACCGCCGCCGCCGTGCCGATGTCCATGCCGTCCCAGAAGCCGACGATGCCGCAGAGGTCGGGGTTCTGCTTCAACACGGTTTGCGTCACGGCCTTGGCCTTGGCCGCATCCCAATCCGCGGCCTGGCTGGAGACCACCTTGATTTCAGGGTGCTTCGCGAGGACGTTCTCGACGCCCTTGAGCGTATAGGCCGACGCCGCGGCGGAGAGCGCGCCCTGAACGATCGCAATCTTATTCGATTTTCCCTCGCAGGACTTCACGACCGCCTCGGTGTCGCGCTCGCCGATCTCGATCCAGTTCGCGCCGACAAAGCCGGAGCTGCGATAGTTGGAACCCATGTTGATCTGGATGACGTAAATGCCGTCGTTCTCGGCCCGTTGCAGCAGCTTTGCGTAGGTCTGAACGTCGGGATTGTGAATGACCATGACCGCTGGCTTTTCCGATATCAGCGTCGTCACCGCCTGGGCGCCCGCGTCGGTGCTCCAGTTGGGATCGCGCACCACGACCTTCACGCCGTAGGGTTCGAGGTCCTTCTTCAGCTCCGCGAACCAGCCTTCGGTGAGATCGAAATTCATTGCCACGGGAACGAAGGCGACGGTCTTGCCCTCGAGCGCGGCCTTGAACGGGGCTTGAAACGGCTCTTCGAGCCCCTTTTGCGCCAGCGCGGGCACTCTCGCGACGGCCATCAAGCCGAGCGCGCAGGCCGCCGATTTCAACAAAGACCAAAATGAACTTTTCATGTCTTTCCTCCTTGGATTGCGCCGACGTCTCGTCGAGTTCGGCTAGATGTCGCCCTGTTGGGCCGTCTCTTCGTTGCGCGGGTTCAAGAAGGAATCCGCGATGACCGCGACCAGCAGCACCATGCCCTTTACGAGGTTCTGGCCGGAATAGGAAACGTCCATGATCGTCATGCCGTTCAACATCGTGCCGATCAGCAATGTACCGATCACGACGTTCAGTGCGCCACCCCGCCCACCGGAAAGGCCGATGCCGCCCAGCACGACCACGAGGATGACGTCGTAGATCAGCGTGGAATTGAAAATGCGCGTCGGCATGCTGTTGACGGAGGCCGCGAGCACGAGGCCGGCCAGACAGCCGATCAGCGCTGCCAGCACATATTGCAGCACGATGATTGGACGCGTGGGAATGCCTGTCACGCGCGCGCCGTACGGGTTGTCGCCGATGGCGTAGATATAGGCGCCGACTCGGGTCCGACGTAGCAGGAACGCCACACAGCCGCATGCGATCGCGAAGACGACGATCGGCATCGGAACGCCGAGGATCACGCCCTGCCCGAGACGTTCGAAGCCGCCCAGCGCCGGGCTCCATTGCACGACGTCGAGCTTGAACAGTACGGATTGACCGAGGCCTGCCATGAAGAGGCCGGTCGCCAGAGTCGCGAACAGCGAGGGCACTTCGGCGTAGGCGATCAGCCATCCATTGACGAGCCCGAAGACGAGGGTGAGCACGAGCGCAGCCAGAAGGGAAACGCCGAAGGAATATCCGTCCTGCACCATTTGCAGAACCAGGCCCGGCGGCACGGCCAGCGCGGCAATCAGCGAAATGTCGATCCCGCGCCCGATCACCACGATCGCCATCGCGAGGCCGAGAATGCCGAGCACCGCGACATTCTGCAGCAATGTCAGCATATTTTCGGGGGTCGCGAAGCCGTGCAAAGTGATCGCGAAAACAGCGAACAGCGCAGCAAAGATCGCGAACACGATTCCCTGTTGCCCTATCCGCCCCAGCGCCATCCCGATCGACTTTCCTCTTGTTCCACGCAATGTCACATTCGTGAAACTGACTTGTCAACCGTGTTCATTCGAGCGCTTTGGAGCGGCGAGCCGGTACAAACCGACTCGCAAACCCTTGAAAACGAGATCGAAACGCGACCCCGCGCATCGTCACTCCATCGCCGTCGATGCCGATCCCGGCCGGCTCGTCGAGAAGCTGCAAACCTTCGAGCGGGTCGACGTGCGCAGGTGGCTCTGACGTTCGGCTATGCCACGATCGGATATTGGCCGCCGTCCATCCCTATCGTCACGCCGGTGATATAGCTCGCCTTGCCCGATGCGAGGAACGCCACAGCGTTGGCGATTTCCTCGGGAGCGGCCATGCGGCCGATCGGGATGATCTCGATAGCTCGCCGCCGTGCCTCCGCGGCGTCTACGCCGGCGAGCCGAGCCGCCGACGCCAAGCCCTCCGCGACCCGGTCGGTATGCGTCAATCCCGGATTCAAGCCGACGACGCGGACGCCGCGACTGGCGTAAGCCGAGCCGAGCCCCGCGGTGGCCAGCATCAGAGCGGCGTTCGCCGCGCCGCCGGCGAGATGGGTCGGCGACGCCACCTTTCCGCCCGCGCCGATGATGTTGACGATGACGCCGCGGCCGCGCTTCGCCATGCGTTTGACCAGGGGGTCGATCGCGTTGATGTAGGAGAAATATTTTGCGTCCATCGCCGCTCGCCAGACCGCGGGAGTGAGCTCGTCGGGAGTCGCGCGCCTGGCGGCGCCGGCCGAATTGACCAGAATATCGATCGGGCCGAAATGGCTCTCGACCGCGTCGATCGCGGCTGCGGCGGCGGCCGCGTCGGACATGTCCGCGGCGATCCCGAAGGCCCCCGGAAGCTTCGCGAGCGCCTCGTCGATGTTGTCCTGTGAGCGAGAGCCGATGGCGACCTTGGCGCCCTCAGCCGCCAACGCCGCGGCGCAGGCGAACCCGATGCCTTTCGAGCCGCCGGTAATGAAGGCGACCTCGCCCCTGAGGTTCAGGTCCATGTTCCGCTCCTGCCCGGGTCATGGATGAACGTAAGTAAAACCCATCATTTGCAGCCGCACCAGTTCGGCGACGCCGCTCGGCACGATGTCCTGCTCGGTCACGCCATAAAGCGTGTGCCAGTCGATCTTCCGTTCATCCAGCGTGTTCTGGCAAATCAGGAACCGCACGCCATCGGCCTTCCGGGCATCGATCGCCTGCGCGAGCTTCTGGTCGGTCGTCGCGTCCTGGAACATCATGACTCCGTCGCCGTGGTCGACGACGCGGATCTCGACGTGCTCCTTGCCCAAAGCAGTGACGTGGTTCCGCAGGTTGTTGAGCAGCTTACGGAAATAGGCTGGATTGTCCGGGCCGCCGTCGTTGTGGTAGACGACCTTCTGGTCGGCATAGTAGCCGGCCGGCACAGTCCCGGCCGCCGCCCCGGTCGCCGAGATCGCAGCAAGCAGCAGTATGAAGCTCAATCCAACGATATATCTCACGGCGTCCTCCGGTTCATGGTTTGGCGGGCTCCGCCGGTTTGGTCGAAGTCGTTGCTCGAGCGCGCGCCGCTGACTGCAACCCGCGCATCATGTCCCTGATCGGCGCGAATGGGCCGAACTTGTGCTGATCCGGGCTGAACTGGCCGGGCCAGGGGCCAAACGGGGCGTCGATCGGCTTTTGCAGGCGATTCGGGTAGTCTCGCTCCAGCCCTTCCATGTGCGGCCGCGGTTGGTTTTCGACAAAAGCGGCGACGTCCCACGCGTCCTCGGTCGTCAGAGCCGGCTTCTGCCATGTCACGCCCAACGGCATGTTGGCATAGATGAAGCCCACGCTGGTAATGAGCCGGGCCATGCCGGCGCCGTCGTTGAAGCTGTCCGGTCCCCACAACGGCGGAAACGCATAACCGCCACCGTCGCCGGCGACCCCGTTGCGTTTGCCGGCGCCATCGGCGCCATGGCAGAGGGCGCAGGTTTGCGCATAGACGGCGGCGCCGCGGGTCGGGTCTGCGG
>JBAQGU010001241.1:0-1560 GCA_049287975.1 Roseiarcus sp. | reverse complement strand
GAGACCGACTACACCGTGACGCCCTCGCCCCACCATCCGATCGGCGCCAAGGGCGTCGGGGAGAGCCCCAACGTCGGCAGCGTGCCGTGCTTCGCCAATGCGGTGAACGACGCGTTCAAGTTCCTGGGGAGCACGCATATCGCGATGCCGCACGACGCTTATCGGGTTTGGCAGGTTGCGGAGAACCTGGGGCTGCATGCATAAAACCCTTCTCCCGCTCTTGTGGGAGAAGGTGGTCCGCGGAGCGGACCGGATGAGGGTTTTCGAGCGATGCGCCCTACGATGAAGGCCCTCACCCCAACCCTCTCCCGCAAGAGCGGGAGAGGGGGCAGAAAGCGGCCCCCGTCATTCCCGCGAACGCGGGAATCCAGGAGGCCGGGCGGCCTCTCCGATCGTATGGGGTTCGTTCGCCCGCCTGGTCGGAGCAAACGAGGCGCCGGGAAACCGGAGCCGCCGCGTGATGTTCTGGATGCTCGCGTTCGCGAGCATGACACGATGCCGCGTGGCGATCTGGATTCCCGCGTTCGCGGGAATGACAAGGCGGCTTGCCGTGACTAGCCCGATCCCCCGCGAGGCCATTGCCGCGAAGCTCGCCGAGGCCGGCTACGTCGCCGACCGCGACCTTTCGACCGCGCTTTGGATGATGGACCATCTCCATCGCCCGCTCCTGATCGAGGGCGAAGCGGGCGTGGGCAAGACGGAGGTCGCCAAGGCGCTCGCGACGGTGCACGGCTGCGAGCTCATCCGCATGCAATGCTACGAGGGTCTCGACGCGAGTTCGGCGCTGTATGAGTGGAACTATCAGCGCCAGCTGCTGGCGATCAAGGCGCGGGAAAACTCCGGCGCCAGCGTCGGCGATATCGAGGCGCAGATTTTCTCCGAAACCTACCTGCTCGAACGTCCTTTGCTCGCCGCAATTCGGCGCGAGGTCTCGCCGGTGTTGCTGATCGACGAAGTCGATCGCGCCGACGAGGAGTTCGAAGCTTTCCTGTTGGAATTGCTCTCCGACTTTCAGGTCACGATCCCCGAATTCGGCACGATCCGCGCGCGCGCCATCCCGCGCGTCGTGCTGACCTCGAACGGCACGCGCGAGCTCAGCGACGCGCTGCGGCGGCGCTGCCTCTATCATTATCTCGACTTCCCCGACGTCGATCGTGAGGCCGCGATCATCCTGTGGCGCCAGCCCGGCATCGACACCAGCCTCGCGGTGCAGGTCGCGCGCATGGTCGGGATGCTGCGCAAGGAGGACCTGCGCAAAGTGCCGGGCATCGCCGAAACGCTCGACTGGGCCGCGACGCTAGCCGGCCTCGGCGTCGAGGACATGCGACAAGAGCCGGAACTGGTGCACGACACCCTGATCGCGATCCTCAAGACGCACGAGGACCGGGCGCGGGTGAGCCCCGAGACGACGCAACGCCTGCTCGGCAAGGTGGCGTGATGAATGCGCTCGCGTGCATCGGTGACGCCCCCGGCCCCGGTCCGGCGATGCGCAAGCGCCTCGCCGGATTCGCGCAGACGCTGCGAGGCGCGGGCTTCGCGATCGGCCACGCCGAGCTGCAG
>JBAQGU010001240.1:0-2788 GCA_049287975.1 Roseiarcus sp. | reverse complement strand
AAGACCGCCGACTATCAGACTTATGACAATTATCGACGCCGGCCCGACGAACCCTACGAGCCTATCGAGGCTGCGTTGCAGTTTGGCGTCGTAGAAATCTGCGATTCGTCCGGCTAGCATCGGCAACTGGCCGGCGTCCTCGCCCAGACGCAATGTGCGCACGGCCATCGCAGGCAGGGCGCGCGTCTGCGCCAGCGCTTCCGAAAGCTTGCCGCCCTGTCGCACCTTGTCGACCAACTGACTCCAAATAGACGCTTCCCCCGGCGCCGCCATCATATCCGCCAGAACGCGCAGGCTCGCAGGCAAGGTCACGCCGCTAGCGAGCAGCAGCCCGAGATTGCGACAAAAGAGCGCGGTCCTGCGATAGCCCAACACCGGACTGACGAGCGGCAAGCGCTCGACTGCCTCCTTCGCCGCCGCCCGCACTGCCGGCCGGCGCGACAACAGAAAGCCGATCGACAACAAGCCGACGACACCGCCGGCGACGGCATCCATGTTGTCGCGCAGAAAATCGGAAATTCCGAGAAAGGTCACCAGGACTGGATCCAGCTTCGCGTTGAAATCCTTGAAGACATTGGAGAACTGCGGCAGCACGACCAGGAGGAAAAACAGCAGCACGCCGCCAGCGCCGATTAGCAGGAAAGCGGGATATCGCAAAGTTTCGGACAGGCGCCGGCGCAACGCTTCGGCTCGCTGCCGCTCCACACAGACGGCCTCGAGAATCGGCGCGAGGTTGCCCGATGCTTCGCCCACGCGCGCGAGCGCGACATAAATGGCGGGAAAGACGCTCGGATGCGCCCCGATCGCGTCGGCGAAGCTTTCGCCCGAAAGAATAGCGGCGGCGACCTTTGCCGTCGTGGCGCGCATTCGGCCGAGGTCCGAATCGGACGCAAGCAATTCCAACGCGTCATTGATTCTGGCGCCCGTGCGCAGGAGAAGGGCGAGATCGCCGGTAAAGATCGTGACGTCTTCCGGACGCGGCCGTGAGAAGATCGCGAATTCGTTGGCGCGTTTGACCCCCGCGACGCTTTCTTCTGTGACTTGGTCGATCGGGATCAGACCGAGATATTCGATCCGACGGCCGACCTCCGCCGCCGACGGCGCCGCGATCGATCCGCTGACGACCTCGCCGACTTGGCTCAGGGCTCGATAGCGGAACGTCGGCATGGCCTCACCGGATGGTCGTGACGCGGAGCGCCTCGGCGACGGACGTCGTTCCGTTGCGACATTTGGCGACGGCGTCGTCGATCATGGTCGTCATGCCACCCTTGATCGCGGCGGCGTCGAGGGCATTCGATTCGGAGTGTGAGCCGATCAGGTCCCGGACCTCGCCGGTCACGTCGAGAACTTCGAACACGCCTACCCGGCCGCGATAGCCCACCCCGCCGCATCGTTCGCAACCCTTCGGCCGGAAGATCGCCTCTCCCGTTCTGAACCCCAATATGGACAATCGCGGGTCCGCGTCCAAATCGGCGGGCGTCAACCCGCGTGCGGTCTTGCAGCGGTCGCAAAGGACGCGCACCAACCGCTGCGCGATGACGGCTCGCAACGTCGATTTCAACAGAAACGCCTCGACGCCCAGATCGATGAGCCTGGGCACCGCGGCCGCCGACGTCTCGGTGTGCAGCGTGGTGAGTACGAGATGCCCGGTCAGCGCCGCATGGACCGCGATGCTGGCTGTCTCTGCATCGCGCACCTCGCCGACCATGATCACATCGGGATCCTGTCTCACGAATGCTCGCATCGCCGCAGCGAAAGTGAGTCCGATCGCGGGCTTCACCTGAGATTGATTTATGCCGGGGATTTCATATTCGACGGGGTCTTCGATAGTCAGGATCTTTCGCGACGGCGAATTGAGCGCCGAGAGGATGGTCGCAAGCGTCGTCGTTTTGCCGCTTCCTGTCGGGCCGGTGACCGCGATCAGGCCGTGGGGAAGATCGAGCAGCGTTCGGAGCTTTTTTTCGTCGCCCGGCGCAAGCCCGAGCTTCGGGATATCGAGCAGTCCGCGGTCGCGCGGCAGCAGGCGGATGACCGCGGCTTCACCGTGCTGGGTCGGCATCGTGGCGACGCGCAGGTCGATCTCGGCCCGCGCTACGCGCAGGCGCGCGGCGCCGTCCTGCGGCAAGCGGCGTTCCGCGATGTTGAGACCAGCGAGAATCTTGACGCGCGAAATGAGCGCCTGCGGGAGCACGTGCGCGGGCGCAGCCGTCGCCCGCAAAAGACCATCCACCCGCATGCGCACCGCCAGCCCGTCGCGAAAGGGTTCAATGTGAATGTCGCTGGCGCGCAACTCCACCGCCTTTTCCATCAAGTCGTTGACGGCGCGCACGACCGGCGCCCCGCTGGCGAGGTCCCGCAAGTTGTCGACGCTCTCTTCCGCGCCGCCGACCTCGCGAGCTTGAATCCCGTCCGCAGCTGGATCCGCGGAGTCGAGCCTGTCGCCGAGCAACGCCGCGATGTCTTCGAACGAAGCCGCGACGATCTCGAAAGGGCCGCCAAAGACGAGTTCAGCGGCCTTCAGCGTTTCTCCGTCCGAGGGATCGCCAATCGCAAGCGCAGCCTTTCCACCGCCGGTCTCGAATGGAAATATCTGCGTCTCCCTCAAGAACCGCCGCGAAAAGCGGTCTGCCAACGAGCTGGATTCCGCGAGTTCCGAATGCGTTAGTCTCCGCAGACCAAAAAAGCTCGCGACTTCGTTCGCAAATTCATGCGACGATAGCTCTGTTGCTTTCCACAACTGTCTGAGGGTCCAATTCGTCTCCAGGGCGTTTTCAGGCCGGCCGTCGGA
>JBAQGU010001239.1:0-2642 GCA_049287975.1 Roseiarcus sp. | reverse complement strand
GCCCCGACTCGGCGGCCGCCGATCCCGGCCCGAAGTGCTATCGCCGCGGCGGCCCGCTCGCCGTCACCGACGCCAATCTGATGGTGGGCAAGCTGATCCCGGATTTCTTCCCCAAGATCTTTGGCCCTCGTCAGGATCAGCCGCTCGACGCGGACGCCGTTCGCGAGGCCTTCGCGGCGCTGGCCGCGGAGGTCGGCGACGGGCGCGGGCCCGAGCAGGTCGCTGACGGCTTCATCGCCATCGCGGTCGCGAAAATGGCGGAGGCGATCAAGAAAATCTCGGTCGCACGCGGCCACGACGTCACACGTTACGCGCTCAATTGCTTCGGCGGCGCAGGCGGCCAGCATGCCTGCGACGTCGCGGACCAGCTCGCGATCACGACGGTGCTGATCCACCCGCTGTCGTCGCTGCTTTCGGCCTATGGCATGGGGCTCGCCGACATCGGCGCGCATCGCGGCCAGGGCGTCGACGGCGCTTTGAGCGAGGAGACGCTGCGGCGCCTCGCGAGCCTCGTCGAAAAACTCGGCGCGGAAGCGGTCGCGGAGGTCGCCGCGCAGGGCGTTGCATCCGGGGAAATCGTCAGACGGCCGCGCGGCCAATTGCGCTATGCCGGCTCCGACACGGCGCTCGAGGTCGACTTCACCGACGAGCCGGAGATGCGGCGGGCGTTCGAGCAAGCCCACAAGTCGCGCTTCGGGTTCATTGATCCCTCAAAGGGAATCGTCGTCGAGGCCGTCAATGTCGAGGCGACCGGCGGCGCGGCCAGCTTCGACGAGCCCGCGGGCGAGCCGACGGCGACCGGGACGCCAACGCCCGAGCGCCCGGCGCGCTTCTATTCCAACGGCGCCTGGCGCGACGCGCAGGTCTATTTGCGCGAACATCTGGCGCTCGGCGCGCGCGTCGACGGCCCCGCGCTCGTCATCGAGCCGCATCAGACCATCGTCGTCGAGGACGGCTGGCGGGCCGAGATCACGCCCAAGAACCACGTCGTCATGCAGCGCGTGAAGCCCCTGCCCCGCCGCGAGGCGATCGGCGCCAAAGCCGATCCCGTCATGCTGGAGATTTTCAACAATCTCTTCATGTCGATTGCCGAGCAGATGGGTGTGACGCTGCAGAACACCGCCTATTCCGTCAACATCAAGGAGCGGCTGGATTTCTCCTGCGCGGTGTTCGACGCCGACGGCCAGCTCGTCGCCAACGCGCCGCACATGCCGGTGCACTTGGGCTCGATGGACCGCTCGGTCGAGACGATCATCCGGCTCAACGCGGGCCGCATCCGCGTCGGCGACGTCTTCGTCCTCAACGCGCCTTATAACGGCGGCACGCATCTGCCTGATATCACTGTCTGCACGCCGGTGTTCGACGATGCCGGAGAGGCAATCCTGTTCTGGACGGCGTCTCGCGGCCACCACGCGGACGTCGGCGGCATTTCGCCGGGCTCGATGAGCCCGCGCGCGACCAACATTCTCGAGGAAGGGGTCTATATCGACAACTTCCTGCTGGTCGACGCAGGGCGTTTTCGCGAGGCCGAGCTCTACGAGCTGCTGCGCTCCGGCCCTTATCCCGCGCGCAATCCGTTGCAGAACGTCAACGATCTCAAGGCGCAGATCGCCGCCAACGAGAAGGGCGCGCAGGAGCTCAGGCGCATGGTCGCTTCGTTCTCGCTCGAAACCGTGCGGGCCTATATGGGCCACGTCCAGGACAACGCCGCCGAGAGCGTGCGCCGCGTGATCGACCGCCTGAAGGACAGCGAATTCGCGACCGAGATGGATCAGGGCGCCGTCATCAAGGTCAAGATCTCCGTCGACAAGGCCGCACGAGAGGCGACCATCGATTTCACCGGGACCTCGCCGCAGCAGTCGACCAATTTCAACGCCCCCGAGCCGGTCGCCCGCGCGGCGGTGCTCTACGTCTTCCGTGTGATGGTCGAGGACGAGATTCCGATGAACGCCGGCTGCCTGCGGCCGATCAAGGTGATCATCCCCGAGGGCTCGATGCTGAGCCCGAACTATCCCGCCGCCGTCGTCGCCGGCAATGTCGAGACTTCGCAGGCGGTGACCGACACGCTGTTCGGCGCGCTGGGCGCGCTCGGCTCCGCGCAAGCCACGATGAACAACCTCACTTTTGGCAATGCGGCCTATCAATATTACGAGACGATCTGCTCCGGCGCCCCCGCCGGACCCGGCTTTTCCGGCGCCAGCGCCGTCCACACCCACATGACCAACTCGCGCCTGACCGACCCGGAAGTGCTGGAGACCCGCTTCCCCGTCGTGCTGGAGGATTTCCACATCCGCCGCGGCTCAGGCGGCAAGGGGAAATGGAATGCGGGCGACGGCACGCTGCGGCGGTTGAGGTTCAGGGAGCGCATGGACCTCGCCCTGCTGACTGGCCATCGCCGCGTGGCGAATTTCGGCATCGAAGGCGGCGAACTCGGCGAGCTCGGCCACAATTATGTGCGCCGCGCGGACGGGACGCTCGAGGCGCTGCCGGGCTGCGCGCAGACTGTGCTGGAGCCGGGGGAAGCGATCGAGGTGGTGACGCCGACCGGCGGCGGTTGGGGGAAGCGGTAAGCCTGTTTGTCGCGCCCGAATCACGGGTTCTGGAACAAGTCCAGAGTGATACAAGTTCTGGTGGTGAGACGG
>JBAQGU010001238.1:0-2847 GCA_049287975.1 Roseiarcus sp. | reverse complement strand
CTATCGTGATCGAAGGCGGTCGCGGGGCGGTGCGCATCGAAAAATTCAGTCATCGGATCGCTCCATTCCATGAGGTCTGCAACCACAGGATATCAAACCCCGCGGCCGCCCCCATAGAATCTTGTCTCGGCCATCCACGTGGTTCGGCTTGCACGCGGCCCAAGCGCTTAGCCGACAGGGCGCCGACGGTATAGGACACCGCGGCGCGGTTGGACGACGTGGATGGCCGGGACAGGCCCGGCCATGACGGGATGGCTCCGTGAATTGTACGCATCGCGTTTCATTCAAGGGGTCGGCCGAAGGCCGGTGCCGAACTATCAAGAAACAAACCGAGTAAATATCCCCCCGGCAAAGCCGGGTGCTTTAGGGTTTTGGCCGCTCAAATCGGCTGTGTCGTCGCAAACGCGACTATTTGGATTCTGGCCGCTCAAGGGAGCGGCAAGGGGAGACGCTAACGCGGCTCCGCCGAGGGCGGCCACCTCAAAGTGGCCCAGAGGCTGAGTTGTGCCAGCCGTTGGTCTTCTTTCTCCTGGTTCTGGATGTACTCCCGAATTGCTTTTTCGTCGCGTCGATCAGTTCGAGGGACGAGTATTCGCAAGTTTGTGAGTCCAGTTTAGTAACTCTATGTAACAATTTGAAATTTCAAGTTAATAATTGCGAGATCAGCCTCGCTGAAAAGGACTAGGGACAAAGAAAGGACCCGACGCTTTGAAATCGCTCGATGCAGAACTGAAATCGTCACTTGCGTTGCGCCGTTCGAGCGTTTTTTAAGAAACCTTGTAACTAATTTAAATTACACAATAATAGCCGAAGTACCGTTTCGAAGAACCTGGAGAAAACGCTCGGAACTGGGAAAGTTCGGTAACTCCAGAGCTGCTCAACAAATTTCTTGCCACAGTTGCCTGTTTGTTCTATGTTTGTTCCTGCACCGCCGTCTCGGTGGAGGTCGACGAGCCGATCGTCGGTCGTTTGAATCGAAGCGTTTCGGTCGCCGGGATCGAGAGAGAGCCTGACGGCAAAACGGAGTCGCCCAGAAATGGCGCCGCAACGGCTTGAAAAGATTGGATCCGCGCCCGGAAATGGTATGGTCTCGGAGGCGTCGAACCCACAATATCTGGTGCGCGAGCGCACGGCTGACCGTGCGCGACTCCGGCCGAGGAGCCGCGAGAAGGTTCCAGAAGCGACTGGAGGACAGAAAAAGGCGCCCAACGCCCTGAAATCGCTCGATGCAGAACTGAAATCGGCGCCTACGTTCCGCCACTCCGACGCGACCCGAATCGTCGAGGTCGGGTAGCCGTGTGCCGCCGCGTCAGACCCGTGAACGGCCCGACAAAGCAGGGCGCGGCATTGACCTCTCCGTAGCGCCGCGACCCGATCACCCGTTTGTGAGCAGCGTCCCGGCGACCGCTCCTGTCGTGCGCTTGCCGCGCCCCCCTCGCGGCGCCACAAGGACTGCGCCCCACGAGCCCGCTATGCGTCCCGCCGTTCTGACCGCCTTCATCATCGCGACCGCCTTGTTCATGGAGAACATGGACGGCACGGTGCTTTCGACCTCGCTGCCCGCGATCGCGGCCGACTTCCATGAAGACCCGATCGTGCTGAAGCTGGCGCTGACCTCCTACATGCTGACGCTGGCCGTCTTCATTCCCGCGTCGGGCTGGGTCGCCGACAAGCTGGGCGCGCGTACGGTGTTCTGCTCGGCGATCGTCGTCTTCACGATCGGCTCGATCCTGTGCGGCGCGTCGACTTCACTGCCGACGCTGATCGGCGCGCGAATATTCCAAGGCCTCGGCGGGGCGATGATGGTGCCGGTCGGGCGGCTGGTCTTGCTGCGCAGCGTCTCCAAATCCGAAATGGTCAACGCGCTCGCCTATCTCACCGTGCCCGCGCTGATCGGCCCGGTGGTCGGACCGCCGCTCGGCGGCTTCATCACCACCTATTTCCACTGGCGCTGGATTTTCTGGATCAATGCGCCGATCGGCCTGCTCGGCGTCCTGCTGGCGCTGAAGTTCATCGAAAACATTCGCGAGCGCGATGTCGCGCGTTTCGACTTCAAGGGCTTCGTTTTGTCGGGAGCGGGGCTGCTGAGCCTCATCTTCGGGCTGACCGTGATCGGGCGCGGTCTTGCGCCCGCGCCGGTCGTCGTCGCGATGGTCCTCTGCGGGGCGGCGCTGCTCGCACTCTACGTCAGACATGCGCGCGGCAATCCCGACGCGATCCTCGACCTCGGCCTCTTAAAGACGCAGACTTTCATGAGCGCGGTCGTCGGCGGCTTTCTGTTTCGGCTCGGCATAGGCGCGATCCCGTTCCTGCTGCCGCTGTTGCTGCAAGTCGGTTTCGGCCTGTCGCCGTTCGAATCGGGCTCGCTCACCTTCGCCGCCGCGGCCGGCGCGATGGCGATGAAATTCACGGCCTCGATGATCCTGAGGCATTGGGGCTTCCGCCGCGTATTGATCTTCAATGGCGTGCTCTCCGCCGCTTTCCTAGCCTCCTATGGGCTGATCGGCCCGGGCACGCCGCATGCGCTGATCCTCGCGGGCTTGCTGGCGGGCGGCTTTTTCCGCTCGCTCGAATTCACCGCGCTCAACGCGCTCGGTTACGCCGACATCGATCCGGCCCGAATGAGCCGCGCCACCAGCTTCGCCAGCGTCGCGCAGCAGATGTCGGGCGCCGTCGGCGTCGCATTCGCCGCGGCTTCGGTTCAATCCATCCAGTACATGCTCGGCGACGGCCAGCTGGTCGCGCACGACATGGCGTGGAGTTTCTTCGTCGTCGCGCTCGTGTCGCTGTGCTCGGTTGCGTTCTTCTGGCGGCTCGAGCCGGACGCGGGCGCGGAGGTCTCGGGGC
>JBAQGU010001237.1:0-2011 GCA_049287975.1 Roseiarcus sp. | reverse complement strand
GCAGGTGATCGTGTCGGCTGCGACGCCATGCATCTGAAAGACCTGCTCGACGCGCTTCACGTGGTTCTTCGTTTCGGCAAGGTGCGATTCGAACGCTTGCCGCAACTGCGATGATGTCGCTTTGTCGATCAACTTAGGAAGGGTGCCAACGATCCGCTTTTCCGTGTAGTAGATGTCCTTCAGCTGGTGAACGCGCGAGGCCGATGGCGCCCTCATCGATGTCGACGCCGCGCACCCGAGCGAGGCCGATGGCGGCGGCAAGACGAAGACTGCGGACGCATGGCCGCCTAGGCGGGGCTCGACCTCGGTGACGACATCGCAGGCGAGGTGCTCCGCTGCCCCGCGCCGACTGCCAGGGTCACTCCTTCTTTGGAAGGCGCGCCGTTAGCAACGCCTCCAGCGTGATCGGCCCGCCGTCAGGGCCGGCATGTTCGTGGGTCTGCTTATCTCCGTACTTCTTCGGAGCCATCTTGCCGGCGAGCCATTTGCGAGCGTCGATGCGGAGAGCCGAGCGCCGCAAGGCCTCGCCGTTTTCCTGGTAGCCCGTCGCGTTCTCCCCATTGCGCTTCATCCAATCATTGCGGGCATCGTCGGCGATCGGCAAAATGTCGTCGACAAGACTGTCCGCTTGAGCCTCACGCGCGCGGTTGTATTGGTTGCGAAAATCCTTGTTTCCTTCCGCAGATAGCCACCTGAAAACCATGGCCTTATGGCGACCAGCTCGGGCGTGATAGTTAAGTTGCACCCGAAGCTGGGGCGCCGGAGCGGGCGTGAGGCTCACGAAAACTCGCCAATGAAAGCTTCGTGCAGCAATATGCGCGCGCGAGGGGGTCCGATCGAACCTCCCGGCTGAAGTCGAAATGTGGATGGCATGTGCCACCGACCAGGAAATTGCGGATTCAGTCGATCTTGAAAGGTGGAGCGTCACAAAGGCAACTGCCGATTTTTGTGAATATTGGTAGACTTGCGAGGCCGCCATGAGTTTAGGAAAGTCCGCGAAATGACGGGCGAGGAATGCCGAGCGGCTCGCGAGCGCCTGAATTGGACGCGCTTCGATCTCTCGACGGCGACGAACGTTCCCGTAGGGTTCATTGCCGCCTTCGAAGATGGGAGGTCGACGCCGGACTTCCTCGTCTGCTACGAAGTCGAATTGCGCGCCGCGCTCGAGGCCGCCGGCGCCGAGTTCGGGAAAGCATGACCTGGTCGCGTGCGTTCCCGGAACCTTTCATCCTCGCCGACGGGCGAAGGGTCGAAACCCTTTACGAGGGCGGGACAACTCGTAGTCGGGCTACCGAAAGGAATCGGGCCAACGGATATTGGGTCCACGCGATGGAATGCCTGATGGCTGCGGCCGAAGACCCGGGACGCCCCGCCGTACATCCGGGTGGGGCGTCTCTCGTGAGCGACGAGGGGAGGTCACCCCGCGCCTGTGGATAATTACAGCACGCGGCGAGATCGTCAAATCGAACCGGCCGCCGAGTCGCCCACGTCGCCCGCGCCAATAACGGAACGGCCGGCGGCCGACCGACTTAACGTTTCTGTTACGGTGACGAGACCATGGTCATGTCGTCGTGGATTTGTGCTACGTACCGCGACGCTTCCCGCCCCCAGACGAAGCGGCCGCCGAGTCGATTTCAACCTATGCTGCGGCAGGCACTTCCGCGCGCTTGGCTACCGCATCTATCGCGCGCACCACCTGGTCGGTCGCGAAGTAATGCAGCATATGCCCAAGCCCAGGTAGCACGCGTAGCTCACTTTGCCCGATGACACCGTGAAGGCGGACCGACTGACTGCCGCTGTCGACGATCCCGTCTTCGCCGCCAGCCATGATGCAAACCGGCACATCAAGTTCGTGGTAGCGCCCTTCCAATCCCGCCGCCGTCGGCACCATCGCCACGGTCTCCTCCGAGCTGGCCCTCAACTGAGAGGGGCGCGATGCAAGGCCTGTCGGGAACTCCGCGGAGAATCGCGGCGGCACCGGTTGCGGGGCAAACATCTTGCGGAACATTGC
>JBAQGU010001236.1:0-1507 GCA_049287975.1 Roseiarcus sp. | reverse complement strand
CGACCATGGCGGACGGCGACATGCACATCAGATGGTAACCGCCTGGGGCAAACCGTGCCGAGCCGTGAGCGGGAACCGGGATTTCGTCGATCTTGCGCATCGTCTCGGCGCCGCCTTCATCGACCGTCTCGTGCAACATCATCGCGGCGCAACCGAGCGAAGCCGCGCCGACGAGCCGCGCGTCGGCGTCCGTGTTGTTGGTCAGCTTGAAATAGCCGGCCGCCGGGCGCGAAGGGATCGTCACGCGAATCCACGCCTCCGAGACGACGAAGTCGGCTGGGGCGGCGGCGCCCGGTGCGACGGCGACCGTCCCCGGGAGTCCCGCGGCCAGCAGCGCGGCCGCCGTCCTAGCGCGCCCGAATCTCGATCGAAGCGACATGTTCGTCCTCCGGACTCCCCTGGTTTTCCGCGCGCCTGAACCACTCGAACACGAGCAGCAGCGCGATCGCGCTCATCATCGCCGCCGGAATCCAAATCACCAGCCCGCCCAATTGCTGGTCGGCCATCGGACCGAGCACAGGATATAGCCGGCCACAGAGATCGTAATAGGAATAGAGATCCGTCCGGCTGAACGCGATCGCGGCGCCGCCGGCGATCTGCGGAAACATCACGCCGAAAGCGAGCGCGCCGCGCGCCGCGAAAGACAGACTCGCGGGCGGCGACGGTCGCGGATCGAGCACAAGGCTCCAGAACAGCACCCCGTCGACGATCATGCTCCAATTCATTGTCCAATAGAGATTGCGGTCGATCATCGCGCGAAAATGAATCGGCGGGATCAGCCAAAAGAAGATTAGGCCGACAAACAGGATCGCCGCTGGCGCCGGCCGCTGAACCAGGCGCACGATCGAAACGAGCGCGGCATGCTCCGCGAAGCGCCGAATCGGCCTCGGCAAGCCCTGCTTCAGCGCCGCTCCCGGCCACGCCAACGCCATCAGCATCGGCCCCAGGTGATGCATGACCACGTGCTGAATCCTGTTCAGCACGAACATGTGTTGGGCCATGTATTCGAAGCGGGTCTGCACCACCGCGTAGATGACGGCGACGCCGGCGAAATAGCAAATCCGGCGCAGCAGCGAAGGTCGGCGGCTGGCGTCGAGCGCGCCGACGCCGCGCAAGTACCACCACGACGCGAGCGCGGCGACCGCGAATGCGGGTGCGGAGAAATCCCACGGCGCCCATGGCGGCAGGATTGACGGATGCGTCGCGCTCAGCCATTCGACGAAGAGGCCAACCCCCGCCAGCGACGCATAGACCCAAATATCGGAGCGAGCCGCCGCTCGCCCCGCAATCGCGTCGGAAAAGACCCCTTCCTCGATCCGCTGCATCGCGCCTCGGCTCATTGGAAGCGCGGCAGCGTCTCGAACGTATGCTCCGGCGGCGGGCTCGGCACTGTCCATTCGAGCGTCGTGGCGCCCGCTCCCCAATAATTGGGCTCGCGCACGCGCCGTCCCGCGAGCAGCGTATAGGCGAACACGCCGAGGCCGAACAGGAAGGAGAGGCCGCCGAG
>JBAQGU010001235.1:0-5143 GCA_049287975.1 Roseiarcus sp. | reverse complement strand
GGCTCACCGTGCCCGCGCCGGCTCACGACTTCGAACTCGGCCTCGTGGCGAGGTCGGGCGCGCTGGCGAGCGAGGTCGCGCGGGTCCGCCTCGTCTATGCCGGCGCTCCGGCGGTCGAGCAGGTTCTCAAGCCCAAGCTCTACGCGGTGACGATCGGGGTGAGCGACTATGTCGATCCCGACCTGAGACTCGGCTATGCGGCCGACGACGCCCGCGGTTTCGCGGCGGTGCTGCTGCGCCAAAAGGGCGGGCTCTATTCCGACGTTCAGGTCAAGACGCTCGCCGATCGCGAGGTCACGCGCGCGAGCGTCGTCGAGGCGCTGGACTGGCTCGGCGAATCTGTCACCGCGCGCGACGTCGCGATGGTCCTGATCGCGGGGCACGGGGTCACCGACGAGAAGCAGAACTACTGGTTCCTGCCCGCCGACGTCTCGATGAAGCATTTGTCGTCGAGCGCGGTCTCGCAGGACGACATTTTGCGCGCGATGCGCGGGGTCTACGGCAAGGCGATCCTGTTCCTCGACACCTGCCACGCCAACCAGGCGGTCGCGGGCGCGCGCGGTCCGGTCGACGTCAACAGCGTCGTCAACGAACTCGCCAAGACCGAGAACGGGTTGATCGTGTTCTCGTCCTCGCAGGGGCGCGAGAGTTCGCTCGAGTCGGCGCAATTCGGGCATGGCGACTTCACCGAAGCGCTGATCGAAGGGGTCGACCTCGGCAAGGCGGACCTGCTGCACAAGGGCGTCATCACGGTCTCCGGCCTAGACGCCTGGATCGCCGACCGCGTCAAGCAACTCACCGAAGGCCACCAGCACCCCGTCATGAGCCGCCCCAGCACCGTGCCGGATTTCGCCTTCGCGGTCGCGAAGTAGGACGCGCCGGACGCTATCGAGACGACACCTCCCAGAACTCACTCTCGCTCGGGGTCGCCGCCGCTCTGCGCCTTTGACATAGCCCCTTGCGGCGCATAACTGCCACTCGCCACACCGCCCTCGGAGCGTTCCCATGCAGCCCTCCCCTCCCCTCATCCGCCGCGACGACGCCGACGGCGTCGCGACGCTGACTCTCGACGCCCCCGCTTCGCGCAACGCGCTGGGCCTGGCGATGATCGAGGCGCTGACCGCCGCCTTCGAGGAGATCGCCGCCGACCCGGGCGCACGGGTCGTCGTGTTGTCGGGCGAGGGGCCCGCGCTCAGCTCCGGGCATGACCTCCGAGAGATCCGTGCGCATCGCAACGACCCCGACCGGGGCGCGGAATACGACGCGGCGCTGATGGCGCGCTGCGCCGCTCTGATGCAGGCGATCGTCGCGCTGCCAAAGCCGGTGATCGCGGCGGTCGAAGGGGTCGCGACCGCAGCCGGGTGTCAGCTGGTCGCCGCCTGCGACCTCGCGATCGCGGGCGAGAAGGCGCGCTTCGCCCTGCCCGGCGTCAATATCGGCCTCTTCTGTTCGACGCCGCTGGTGGCGGTCGGGCGGGCGATTTCGCGAAAAGCTGCGATGGAAATGGCGCTTACGGGCGCGTTTTACACAGCGGCGGAGGCCGAACGGTTCGGGCTTGTCAACCGCGTCGTTCCCGAGGGGCGCGCGCTTCGCGAGGCGCAGGCGCTCGCCCGAGAGATCGCCGAGCGCTCGGCAGCGACGATCGCGATCGGCAAGCGCGCGTTCTACGCGCAGATCGAGGCCCCGCTTTCCGACGCCTACACGCTCGCCTCGAAGGCGATGATCGAGAATCTCGCCCATCCTGATTCGGCTGAAGGCATCGGCGCGTTCCTGGACAAACGCGCGCCGAAATGGGAGGGCGCGTGAACCACGAAAAATATCCCGACGCCTATATCCGGTCGATCCTGGAGGGGGTCGAGACCATCGCCATGGTCGGCGCCTCGGCCAATTCGGCGCGCCCGTCCTTCCTCGTCCTGAAATATCTTTCCGAACGCGGTTACCGCATGCTGCCGATCAATCCGGGGCTCGCGGGCGGCGCCGTCCACGGCCTCATCGCCTACGCCCGTCTCGCCGATGCGCCGGGGCCGATCGACATGGTCGAGATCTTTCGCAATTCCGAGGTCGCGGGCGCCGTGGTCGACGAGGCGCTGGCGCTCGATCCGCTCCCCAAAGTGATCTGGATGCAGCTCGGCGTGCGCAACGCGGCGGCGGCTGCGCGCGCGGAAGCGAAGGGCGTGCAGGTCGTGATGAATCGCTGTCCGAAGATCGAGTATGGCCGGCTTTCCGGTGAAATCGGCTGGCACGGCGTCAATTCGCGCATCATTTCGGCGCGCAAGACGACCGCCGGCGCCGGCTTCCAGCGCCTGACGATCGGGCCGCGATGAGCATTTTTTCATGCTGCGGCGGCGCCGCCTCGCTCGCGTTCACTCTATTGCCCTTGCGGCTTCCGCGCTTCATTGACTTCGGCGCAAATCCGCCTATATGAGCCCCGGCCGAGACCTAAATCAAAGTTCCGGCCGAGCGCGGAGCGTAAAAACAGAGCCCGCGCGGTGCGCTGATCGCTGCGCCGCCCGACTTTGGGGGCCGACAGCGCCGCTTCTCTAAATGTGAGCCCAAATGAAATTTGATGAACTCGGCCTGAGCGAGAAAGTGCTCGACGCCGTCAAAGCGTCCGGCTACGACACGCCGACGCCGATCCAGGAACAAGCCATTCCTTATGCGCTGCAAGGGCGCGACGTGCTGGGCATCGCTCAGACCGGAACCGGCAAGACGGCGGCCTTCACGCTGCCGATGCTATCCATGCTGGAAAAGGGAAGAGCCCGGGCGCGCATGCCGCGCACGCTGATCCTCGAGCCGACCCGCGAACTCGCCGCCCAGGTCGAGGAAGCCTTTGGCAAATATGGCATTAACCATAAGCTCAACCTCGCACTGCTGATCGGCGGCGTTTCGTTCGGCGATCAGGAAGCCAAGATCACCCGCGGCGCCGACGTGCTCATCGCCACCCCCGGCCGCCTGCTCGATTTCGCCGAGCGCGGCAAGATTCTGCTCAACGGCATCGAAATCCTCGTCATCGACGAAGCCGATCGCATGCTCGACATGGGTTTCATCCCCGACATCGAGCGAATCTGCAAACTGGTGCCGTTCACGCGGCAGACGCTGTTCTTCTCCGCGACCATGCCTCCCGAGATCACGCGGCTCACCGAGGCCTTTCTGCACAATCCGGTTCGCGTCGAAGTTTCGCGCCCGGCCTCGACCGCGATCAACACTTCGCAGGCGCTCGTGCGCTCCGGCGCGACGCCGGAAGAGAAGCGGCAGACGCTGCGCCGGCTCATCCGCGGCGCCGAGAACTTCAAGAACGCTATCATCTTCTGCAATCGCAAACGCGATGTGCAAGTGGTCTATCGCTCGCTCGAAAAGCACGGCTTCTCCGTGGGCGCGCTGCACGGCGATCTCGACCAGCGCGCGCGCATGGCGGCGCTCGACGCGTTTCGCAACGACCAGGTGCAATTGCTCGTCTGCTCCGACGTTGCGGCGCGCGGGCTCGACATTCCCGACGTCAGCCATGTCATAAATTACGATGCGCCGCATCACTCCGAAGACTATGTCCATCGCATCGGCCGCACGGGCCGGGCGGGGAAGAGCGGCGCCGCGCTGACGATCGTCACCCGCGCCGATGCGCGTGCGATCGAGGAGATCGAAAAGCTGATCGCGCGCAAGATCGATTACGCGCCCGATCCCGAGGGGCCGGCGGAAGCGGATTTGGAGGAAGCCCCCGCGCGGAAGTCCCGCAGGGAAGAGCGCTCGCATGGTCGGGACCGGAGCCGCGAGAGCGCCGCGCGGCGTACCCGAGTGGACCGAGCCACGAAGCCGGTCCAAAACCAGAAGCCGGAACAAGGCCCGAGGCCAGATCGAAGCCCGTCGCACGAAAGAGCGGCCTCTCCTGAAAAGAGCTATCGTCCGGCGCGGGCGGCGCCGCCACGCCGCGCGCTCCCTGAGCCGCCTCGGCAGCCATCCCTTTCCCGCCCGCGCGAGCCGGTCGAGGAGCGCGTGATCGGCCTCGGCGACCACGTCCCGAGCTTCCTGCTGCGACCCACGCGTGCGCCTCGCCCCGTCAAAGTCGAAGCCGAGGACTGAGGGCTGCGGGCGTGGCGACGCTCGGGAATAGGTAAGGCGACTTGCGGCGGGGCTGCCACCTGTACGATCATCTACTGCGCTTTCCGTCATCGCGAGCAAAGCGAAGCAACCCAGACTAAGGGTCTCCCGCTGCGGCTCGGTCTCGGTCGCTTCGTACCGCCGCTTAGCCCTGGCCGAGCGTGCCGCCGTCCAGGCTCTCAAGGGTACCCATGGTGTCGCGCTGCCTCGCCGGCGCCGACGATCAGAACGTGATGACGCGATTTCGAGAGGAGGTGCGATTTCCATTCGACGCGCCGCGACACAGATTCCATCTCCTCGCGAAACGGAGGATGGTGGCGCGCCTGCAACCGCGTTTGCTCGTGACTACTGGCCGATCGCGGACGCCAACGCGCTAGAGTACCTGATGGAGGGGTTGCGAAGGGCTGGGCTGGGATGTTTGGTTCGCAGCGACAGTTCGGCCGACTCAACTGCCTCATCAAGCCGCCCTAAGAAGAGGTAGGCCTCCGCCTTTCGTACCAAGAACTGTCCAAAATAAGGGTCCTGCGGGCTGAGACGCATTGCCAACTCAATATGCGGCAGTGCTTCCTTCGGTCGTCCGCCAGTTGCAAAGGCCATAGCAAGGGCGTAGTGCGCCTGAGCAAAGCTGGGATCGAGTTCGATCGCTTTGCCCAGTTCAAAGACAGCCGAGTCGTGCCGTCGCACCAGGATTAATGCCCGCCCGAGAGCGTAGCGGTTGAATGCATCCTGCCCATCGAGTTGTACTGCCTTCTGAGCGAACCGCAGGGCCTCATCCTTTGTGGCGCCGCCAGTGTCGACGTAGCCGCCAACAAACTGAAAGAAAAGCGCCTCCTCCACCGCCGCATAGGCACGCGCCAAGCCGGGATCGATTTCTATCGCTCGCCGGAACATGACTTGTGCGCTGGCAAGGTCCTCCCGGGTCCGCTTGTAGGTGTGCCAAAGGCCTCGCTGATAGAGGTCCCAGGCTCGCAGATCGTTAGGACGGATGTTCCCCCCGATCAAATCCCATTTTTCTGTAGTTTATGATTGCGGATCAATGGGTTGATGGAGT
>JBAQGU010001234.1:0-2771 GCA_049287975.1 Roseiarcus sp. | reverse complement strand
TCGCGCGCAAGGTCGCGCCGGCGCCGCAGCCGAGATCGACGATCGCGACGGAGCCGCGGTCGGCCAGCACGGCGGCGAGCGCATCGAGAACGTCCGGATTCCGCGCCCTCGCGTCATAGGGCTCCCGCAGCGCCAGCCAGTCCGCCGAAAATCGCGTCACGCCGCCGACTCGATCGCCCGAGAAAACAATTCCGCCGCCTGTTCCCAGGTGGGAAGCGCGGCAGCGGCGGCGCGCGCCGCCGCGGCGAGCCGGCGCAGCTCCGCGGAATCCTCGATCAGCCGCCGCACCGCCAACGAGAGGGCGTGGATGTCGTCGGGAGGCGTCAGTAGCCCGGCTCCCTCCGGCACTGTCTCTGGGATGGCGCCGGCCGTGGTCCCGATCACGGGAAGGCCATGCGCGATCGCCTCGGCGAACGCCATGCCATAACCCTCGAATCGGGATGCGAGCACGAAAATATCGGAAGCGGCGTACAGCGCCTCTAGCCGCTCCGCCGGGATCGCGCCCGTGACGAGCACGCGGTCGGCGAGATTGAAACGCGCGATGTCCGCGTGGAGACGCACAGTCGCGTCGGCGTCGCGTCCAAGCTCGCCCACAATGGTGAGCCGCCATTGCAGATCAAGGAGCATCGCGACCGCGGCGAGCAACACGTCATAACCCTTGCGCGGAACCACTGCGCCGACCGCCAGCAATTCGATCGGGCCTTCGGATTTGGCGCGCGCCGGCGCTGCGCGATCATTGCCCGGCCGCACGATCCTCACCCGCTCGGCCGGGACCCCGTAGCCGGAAACCACGAGACCCGCCGTGAATCGGCTGGTCACGATCACGCGCCGCGCGCAGGCGAGCGCTTCGGCCTCGCTTGCGCGCAACTCAGCGGCGTCGCTGGACGAAAGTCCCGACTCGAGAGCCAACGGATGATGCACCAGCGCGATCAAGTGCGCACGTAGCTCTTTGGCTGCCTCGGGCAACGCGCCTAGAGCCAATCCATCGATCACGATCGGCTCGCCAGCCGGCAGCGCGGCGAGACGCGCCCGCGCCAGGGCGCGCGCAGCCGGGCTCGGGAACGGAAAACCATCGCCGAGATCGAGCGTCTCGGTCTGCCAGCCCAAAGCGCGAAGCCCTGTGACGATGCGGCGGTCATAGACGAAACCGCCGGTAGGAGTCGTCAACTTGCCGGGCGCCGCGAAAACCAGGCTTCTCACCGCAAGGGCGCCTCGCACCAAGCGCGTGCGAGATGGGACTCGGAAATGGTGACGCGGATCGCTGCGAACTCGCGGCCGTCGCGGCCGAGGCCGCCCGCTCGGGCGGCCGCCGCGAGGCCATCGAACACATGCTTCGTCAGGAATTCGGTGGTGGTGTTGACGCCCTTGAATTCCGGGACCTCGTCGAGGTTTCGATAGCGGAGCGGTTCCAGGATCGCCTTCAGCGCCTCTTGCGCACGACCGATATCGACGACGATTCCGTTCGAGTCGAGGCGATCGGCAATGAACGCGGCGTCCACCACGAAGGTCGCGCCGTGGAGCGCCTGCGCCGGACCAAACACATCGCCGCGAAACGAATGAGCGATCATGAAATGATCGCGAACTTCGACCGCGAACATTGGCAAACCTCCGATCTGAGCGACCTCTCAGGCCGCGGGATAGGCGACGAGTTGGCAGAGTACGCCACTCTCTCGCGCGAGGATATCCGGCAGCCGTAGCGGCAGCTCGTGAAATCCGACCGGAGGCGCGACGAGCGCGTCGAGCCGCGAATCCGCGAGCAGCTCGAGCGCGGCCGCCAATCGACGGCGGAAGCTCCAGCGCGCCCGATGTGACGACGCGACGCGGCCGACCTGGCTGGAGACGAGTTTGAGGCGGCGACTATGGAACGCCCCGCCGAGCGGGATCGTGACCTCGCCGGCCCCATACCAGCTCATCTCGAGAACCGTCGCCTCGTCGCCCGCGAGGCTGAGCGCAGTCGCGAGACCCGCCGCGGTCCCGCTGGCATGCACCACGAGGTCGCAATCCGCGCGCGCCGCGCCGGGCGCGGCAAAACCCACGCCGAGCGTATCCGCGAGGCCGGCGCGAGATAGCTCGATGTCGACCAGCGTCACTCTCGCGCCGGGAATTCGACCGCACAGCCAAGCGACCAGCGAACCGACGACGCCCGCTCCCACCACCGCAATTTCATCGGCTGGTCCCGGCGCCGCATCCCACATTGCATTGAGCGCGGTCTCCATGTTCGCGGCGAGCACGGCGCGCGCGGGCGGGACGCCATCGGGTATCGGCAGGACCGCCTCGGTCGGCAAAACGAAGACGCTCTGATGCGGATGGAGCGCGAACACGATGCGGTCACGCAGTTCCACCGGTCCGCGCTCGACCCGACCGACCGTCGCGTAGCCGTATTTCACGGGATGAGGAAATGCGCCGCCCATGAACGGAGCGCGCATGCGTTCATACTCCGTTTCGGGCACGCGGCCGGCGGACACCAGTCTTTCGGTGCCCCGACTGATCGCGCTGTAGAGCGCGCGAATCCGGACCTCGCCACGCCCGGGCTCGCTGATCGTCTCACGGCGGATTTCGACGCGGCCGGGGCCGACATACCAAAGCGCTTCGGCATCCGCTCCCGATTGATCCGCCATTGGAGTCTCGCGTTGGACTTGGCATGGGCTATCGCTATAACCCATCGCGACGCCGACAAGCAGGGAACATCGCGCGAATGTTGGATTGTACAATCGCGCCGGCAGCCGACTCGGCCCGGGAAACCGCGTCGCTCGCCCGCCGCCGTGCGCTAT
>JBAQGU010001233.1:0-3884 GCA_049287975.1 Roseiarcus sp. | reverse complement strand
GCCTCAGCCTCGCTGGCGCTGCCCATGCTGAGGCAATCGGCGCCTCGCGCGAGCAAGCCGACGACATCGGAAACGCCAAAGCCCCGAGCCGCGGGTTTCGCGCGGGCGAGCATCGCCCCCGCGCCCTTGACTTGGGGCAGCGTCGCTTTGGCGGGATCGACGCCCATCACCCGGAAGGCCGCGATGAAGAGCGCGTCGCGCGCGTCGGGCAGCGCGATCCCGCAGTCCGACATTTTGGCTTCCATTTGCGGCAGGATCAGATATCCCCAGGACGCTGGCGCGCCGACGAGCCGTTTGGCCGCCTTGTCGGAATCATAGAGAAGCCCGATCGCGGACCAGCCGAAAGCAACGGAATAGGCGCCGCCGGGATCGTAGGCGGAGAGTTTTGCCGCGACGGGGGCCTGCACGGCGCGTGCGCCGGCCAGCCGCGATTTATCGAGCTTGGCGAGCGAGCCCGAGGCGATACGGCGTGCGAGCGCCGGTCCGGGCAGCACGACGAGATCATAAGGCCCTTCGCGCCATTTATCGGCGATCGCTTCAGGCGAATCATAGGCGTCATAAGCGACGGCGTAGCCGCTCACGCGTTCGAACTCTTCGAGCGAGCGCCGGTCGAAATATTCGGCGGGGGCGAGCAGGCGCACGATCTTCGGCTTCGGAGGCGGAGGCGGAACGAAGGGCGATGGGGTCACGGCGAAGGCTCGTTCCGCGAAGAGGCCGCAGAGGAAAGCGACGAGGAGTCTCGAGCGCAAACATGCGACTCGGAAGAAAGGCCTCGCGGCACCCGACGATAGCGCGCTTTCTCCTTCGCCACGAGGGGGAGAGAGAATGCCGAAACGGGCTCGATATGTCGACATGGCTCCCCAGACGCGTTCAATTACGAAGTGTTTACCACCGCGCGTCGCAATGGCGAAAGCGTGTTGCGTCTGACGGCCGAAGCTGTGATCAAAGTCCATGCCGCTGCCCGACTCCCCGCCGATCGAATGCCGCGCCGTCCTCGTGCTGGGCGGCGCCCGATCGGGAAAAAGCCGTTATGCACAGGCGCTCGCGGAAGAGTCACGGCCGCGCCGGCGGTTTTTGGCGACCGCCGAGGCGGGCGACGACGAAATGGCGGCCCGGATCGCTCGCCATCGCGCCGAGCGCGGCGAGGGTTGGTCTACGCGCGAGGAGCCGCTCGAACTCACGAGCGCGTTGCGCTCGGAGGCGCGAGCGGATCAGATCGTGCTGGTGGATTGCCTGACCCTCTGGCTCAGCAATCTGATGCTCGCCGGGCGCGCCCTGGCCCAGGAAATCGCTGATTTGGCGGTGGAAATCGGCCGCCTCGGCGGCCCGGCCGTGTTCGTCTCGAACGATGTCGGATCGGGCGTCGCCCCGGCGACGCCGCTCGGACGCGAGTTTCGGGATTGGCAGGGGCGCGCCAACCAGGAGATCGCGTCGGCCTGCGGCGCGGTCGTGCTGATGGCGGCGGGGCTGCCGATCCTGCTCAAGCCGGCGCCGCGCCCAAAAATTAGGCTGCGCTGATCGCTTTAAAATCGCCTAAAAGCACTGGCCATTCGGGGCGCCGTAGAGGTAGTATTGCGTGCCATGTTGCGATTGTTTGAACGTCGGACGCCTGGCGCGCCGGTCGCGCATATCGAAGTCACGAACGCCGGGGAGACCTTCCGCGTCGCCTTGAAGCGCGTATCGACTTCGCGGCGATTCACCTTGCGCGTTCGCGCCGCCACGCGCGACGTGTTGCTGACGATGCCCGCGCGCAGCTCGCTTCATTCGGCGCGCGAGTTCGCCGAACGCCACGCCGCCTGGATCGGCGCGCGGCTGGCCCGATTGCCTAGGCCGGTCGAGTTCGCGCCGGGCGCCGTGACGCCTTTGCGCGGCCTCGATCACACAATCGTCCACCGTCCTGGCGAGCGCGGCGTCGTATGGATCGAAACCGGCGCGCGCGGTCCCTTGCTCTGCGTCAGCGGCGAACCCCCGCATATTCCGCGGCGCGTCGTTGATTTTCTGAAACGCGAGGCGCGCGAGGATTTGCAGGCGGCGGTCGCGCGCTACGCAAAGCGTCTGGACGTGTCGCCCAATCGGATCGTGTTGCGCGACACGGCGAGCCGATGGGGCTCGTGCTCATCGACCGGCCGGCTCAATTTCTCCTGGCGGCTCATCCTGGCGCCGCCGTTCGTGCTCGACTATCTCGCCGCACACGAGGTCACTCATATCGTGCACATGAATCATTCCCCGTTGTTCTGGAAGCTGACGCGCCGCCTGTTTCCCGAGACCGATCGCGCCGAGGCATGGCTCAAGGCCAATGGCGCCGGCCTGCACCGCTTCGGCGCCGTCGCAGCGTGAAGCTTCTCACGGGAGCGCTTCGATCGCCTGCAACAGCAACGCCAGATCCTCGGGCCGGGAGAGGCGATGCTCGCCATCGCGAACGAGCGTCAACGTCACGCTTTCGTCGGCCATGTGCTCGATCAGGCTCAGCGCGTGGCGAAAGGGCACGTCCTCGTCGCGCATGCCCTGCAAAATGCGTACGGGACAATGGCTCCGCACGATGCCTCCCAACAGCAGATGCCGGCGTCCATCCTCGATCAACGCGCGCGTGTAGACATAGGGTTCGTCGGAATAAGCGGACGGGCGGCGCCACGCCCCGTCTTCCATTATCGCGCGCCGGACATCGTCCGGCGCGTGCTCCCAGATCAGCGCCTCGGTAAAATCGACCGCCGGCGCGATCAAGACCATCCCCGCCAGCCGAGCGAGTTCTCCTGCTCGCTCCAACTCGCGCGCCAGCAGCAGCGCGAGCCAGCCGCCCATCGACGAACCGACGAGTATTTGCGGCCCCTCGGTCAGCGCCCGAAACGCGGCCAGGCTTTCCTCCAGCCAGCGCGAGATCGTGCCGTCTTCGAACCGGCCGCCGGAGACGCCGCAGCCGGAATAGTCGAAGCGCAGGAATGCACGGCCGCGATCGCGCGCGTAGTCGTCGATCGCTGCCGCCTTGGTCGATTCCATGTCCGACTTGAATCCGCCGAGCCACACCAGGCCCGGGGACCCCCCCGTGGAGGGGCGACGGCGAAACGCGATGCCGCGAGTTTCCTGGGGTTCGCCGACTTCGAGGAATTGCGGTTTCTCCGGGTTCACGCTCAAATCGCCCCCATGATTCGCTCGCGCCTTCAGGCTTCCTGCGCCCTCGGCTTGGCGCCGACTCGCTCTTTCGTCAATCGTTGCCGACGGGCGTCGCGACCGAGCCCGTCGAAATGAGCGCCGGCGCGTTCGCTCCGTTCGGCCGCGCGCACGCCAGTCTTGCCGGCCGGACGATTCTGCAGGTCATCCCGCGGCTCGACGCCGGCGGCGCCGAGCGGACGACCCTCGATGTCGCGAAAGCGCTGGTGCGCGCGGGCGCGCGGGCGCTCGTCGCGGCGGAAGGCGGCCGACTCGCCAGCGAATTGCAGGCGATCGGCGGCGTGCTGCTGCCGTTCCCCGCCGCGACGAAAAATCCGCTCGCGATGCTGCTCAACGTGCGAAAGCTCGCGCGCCTGATCATCGCCGAGCGGGTCGACCTCGTTCATGCGCGCTCGCGCGCGCCCGCCTGGGTGGCGCTCGGCGCCTGCCGCATCGCCGAGCGACCCTTCGTGACGACCTATCATGGCGCCTATAGCGGCGTCTCGACGCTGAAGCTGCGCTACAATTCGGTGATGGCGCGCGGCGACGTCGTGATCGCCAATTCGCAATACACGGCGGACATGATCGCACGACTCTATCCCGAGGCCCGCGACCGGTTGCGCGTCATCCCTCGCGGCACGGACTTGCGGGCGTATTCGCCGGCCTCGGTCGACCGCGCGCGCGTGGCGCGGCTGCGCGAAGCCTGGGGGCTCGCGCCGCATGAGCGCGTCGTTCTGGTC
>JBAQGU010001232.1:0-5643 GCA_049287975.1 Roseiarcus sp. | reverse complement strand
TGTCCTTGACGACGGCCGCCGCCGCTAGATCAATGCCGCGCTTCAAGTCCATCGGGTTCATGCCAGCGGCGACGAGCTTGAGCCCCTCCTTCATGATCGAGGCGGTCAGCACCGTTGCGGTGGTGGTGCCATCGCCCGCATTGTCACTGGTCTTCGAGGCCACTTCACGCACCATCTGAGCGCCCATATTCTCGAACTTGTCTTCGAGTTCGATCTCCTTGGCGACGGTCACGCCGTCCTTGGTGATGCGCGGCGCGCCGTAGGATTTGTCCAGGATGACGTTGCGGCCCTTGGGGCCGAGCGTCACCTTGACGGCGTTGTTGAGAATTTCGACGCCGCGCAGCAGGCGCTCGCGGGCGTCGGTGGAGAATTTTACGTCTTTGGCGGACATTGTTTTGTTCCTATGAATGATGAAAGGGGTCGTCGTTCAGGCGGCTTTTTTGGCCGCGACTTCGCGCTCGAGCACGCCCATGATGTCGGATTCTTTCATGATCAGCAGGTCCTGACCGTCGATCTTGACCTCGGTTCCCGACCATTTGCCGAACAGCACGAGATCGCCGGCCTTCAGATCGATCGGAATCAGCTTGCCGCTCTCGTCGCGGGCGCCGGGCCCGACAGCGACCACTTCGCCTTCTTGCGGCTTCTCCTTGGCGGTGTCGGGGATGATGATGCCGCCCTTGGACTTGGCGACCTCCTCGACGCGTTTGATCACGACGCGGTCATGCAGGGGACGAAATTTCATGGGTCTCGTTTCCGGCCGAAAAATACAGAACCGGCTCACGGCGATATGCCACGGCTCTCGGTCTGTGTTCGGTGCCGGCCCCATATGGACCCGTTTGGCACTCGATGCAAGGGAGTGCCAAAAGTACCTGAGGGGCAACCGAACCTGGCTGAGCCGATGCGGGGAGTCACCGCGCGCGCATCTCGCTTCCTCGAGAAATCGAGGGAACCATTCGGCTCGTTGTCCGTTTGTTCCATGAACACATTTCTTGCGATCGTTCGCAGGTGGAATCCATGGCTTCATTTTTCAGGCGCGACTTCACGAGCGGCTTCTCCTTGGATCGGATTGAAGTTCAGGAGACCGCGCGACGTCAGTTCTTCATTTCCGCCGTCATGGTCGCTGTGATCCTGTGTTTTGCGACGCTGGCCGCCCTGCGCGAAAATATGAGACCGGCCTACAAACCCGCGGAAGTGACCGGCCGGGATGACTTTCCGCCGAGTCTGATCAAAACCCATGTGCGGTATGTCGACAGGTTTGGTTACCCGCATCGGGTCGCCGTCGCCTCGACCAAAAATTGATCTCTGAGGCCGCAAACCGCTTGCAGTTCCCGCTTGGCTTGTTCCGCAGTTCGTCAATGAATCAATTGCCGACAAGCCCTCGCTGGCCAGGCGTCGGCGCTGCTGGATCGAGCAGACCCGCCGATTTCAGGTCGCTCCAAAGACCCGCCGGAATCTTGTTGGCAGCGTCGGCCGCATTGGCCTTAGTCTCCTCGGGCCTGACCGCGCCCAGCACGACTGCAACGACCGCCGGATGCGCCATCGAGAACTGCAAGGCCGCTCGGCGAATCGACGTTCCGTGAGCGGCGCAAATGGCTTCGATCTTGCGCACCTTGTCCATGATTTCCGGCGGCGCCGGCGCATATTCGAACTTCGCGCCAGGAATGGCTCCCGTCGCTAGAATTCCGGAATTGAACACACCCGCCAACATCACGCCCATTTTCTTTTCGAGCGCCAGCGGCAGGAATTCGGCGAGGCCGTTCTGGATCAGCAGCGAATAGCGGCCGGCCATCATCGCGACATCGAAGTCGCCGGCCCGCGCGAATCTAACGCAAGTGTCGGCCTCGTTGATGCCGAAGCCAATCGCGGCGACGGTCCTTTCGCTTCGCAGCTTGTCCAGCGCGCGATAGGCGCCTTCCATCGCCTCCTTGAACCGTTGGTCGGCCTCCTTGCCGTGGGTCCACACGTCGCAATCGTGAATGAGCAGGATATCGAACCGACTGAGGCCGGTGCGCAGCAGCGAGTGTTCGACCGAGCGCATCGTTCCGTCGTAGGAATAGTCGAAGTGCGGGGCGTGCGGGAATCCGCCTGCGAAACCGGGGGAATAGGCATCTGGATTGCGCGGCGCAGGCTTATGGAACGGATCCATCACCCGCCCAATTTTGGTGGAAACGACGATTTCGTCCCGCGGGATACGGCGCAGGCCGGCGCCGAGGCGCGATTCGGAGAGCCCATTTCCGTAATGCGGCGAAGTGTCGAACAAGCGAATGCCGGCTTGATAGGCCTGCTCGACCGTCGCGATCGTCATCTTCTCATCGAGCAACTCATAAAAGTCGCCGATCGGCCCCATCCCTTGGCCAACCACGGAGAACGCCAAATCCGCCCCGTTGCGAGTTTTGAAACGACGCGTCTCCATTGAAGCCTCCCGAGAATTCCCTTATTGGATATATAGAGCCTCGCTCATACCCAACGGTCAAGGCCGGATCGCCGGGGCGCCGTCAAATCCCCGACGGCGCGCGGGCGGGAGAGTTCCCGCTGCCAAATCGAACCAAAACGCCGAAAGCACGGCACAAGGAGGAAACCAAAATGCGGAGACGTAATTTCCTATCGATTATCGCAACCGCGACGATCGCGGCCGCTGTCGGCCTCGCGAGCTCGGGCGGCGCCCAGGCACAAACCAAAGAGATCGTCTATCTCACTCCGGGTCTCGATCTGCCGTTCTGGCGCTACTTGTCGAAGGGAATCGAATCCGTCGCCAAGAAGGAAGGCTATTCCTATCAAGCGCTGGACTCGCACAACAACGCGCAGACGCAGCTCAAGAACGCGCAAGATTCGATCGCTCGCGGCGTGGCGGGGATCGCCATTTCCCCCACCGACAGTTCGACGGCGCCGAGCGTGCTGGCTCTGGCGGCCCGGGCAAATATTCCCGTCGTCGTCGCCGACATCGGCACCAACAGCGGAGAATACGTTTCCTTCATCATTTCCGACAACAAGGAAGGCGCCCATGGCGTAGGCGTAGCGCTCGCCGAGGCTCTAAAGGAAAAGGGATGGACCGACGGTTCAATCGGCTTGATCACTATTTCGCAGGCGCGCAAGAACGGTCAGGCGCGCACCGGAGGCTTCCGAGATGCGATGAAGGAAGCGGGCATCACCAAGGAGGCCGGCCTGCAACAGATGCAGACTTATACCGCAGATGAAACCTTCAAGTTCACTCAGGACATGCTGACCGCGAATCCGAACATGCGCGGGATGTTCATCCAGACGGACCAGCCGACGCTTGGCGCCCTCCAGGCGATCAAGGCCGGCCACCGCGAGGGAACCCTGCTCGTCGCCGCCTTCGACGGAATCCCCGATTTCGTCGACCTCTTGAAGAAGGGCGAGATCGTCGCTTCGGGCATGCAGCAGCCCTATCTGATGGGCGTTCGCTCGGGCGAAGCCCTGGTAACGGCGTTGAAAGGCGGCAAGCCGGACAAAGAGATTTTGGTGCCGATCGTGATCGCAACCAGCAAGAACATCGACAGCATATTGCCGACGATCAAAGAGACCGTGTTCGCCAACGAACTGAAGTGACGTCATCGGGTCGGCCGACTTCGCGTCGGCCGGCCCTCCTTGAAAGTGTGGGGATTGATGACGGAAACGGGCGCCCCTCTCCTCGAAGCGCGCGACGTCACGAAGAGCTTCGCCGGAACCAAAGCGCTCGCAGGCGCCGATCTCACGCTCGCCGTCGGGGATGTCCACGGGCTTCTGGGCGCCAATGGCGCCGGCAAGTCGACGCTCTCGCGGGTGATCAGCGGGCATGTGCGACGCGACGCGGGCTCGGTGCTCTACGCCGGCGTGCCCCTGGATCTGAAATCGCCGCGCGAGGCTCTAAACTCCGGCATCGCGATGGTGATGCAGGAAACGAGCCTCGCACGCGACTTGTCGGTCACCGAAAACATCTTCCTGCCGGCGCTGGGCCGGCCGGGGCGCCTCTCCCACAAGATGATGCGGCGCCGCGCCGAGCAAATCCTGACCGAACTCGGCCAGGACCAGTCTCTGCCGCTCGGAGCCGAAGTGCGGGAGCTCTCCGCGGCGCAGAGGCAGCTCGTCGAGATCGCCAAAGCGTTGGCGCTCAACGCCAATCTGATTATCTTCGACGAACCGACGGCGTCTTTGAGCCCCGGTGAGGTCGAGCGACTGTTCGATGTGATCACGCGTCTGAAAGCCTCTGGCTGCGCTGTCGCCTTTGTCTCGCACAGGCTGGAAGAGGTATTCGCCATTACCGACCGGCTTACTGTGCTCAGGGAGGGACGCACCGTGGCCGGTTCCGTCGAGACGCGCTCGCTCAATCAGACCGAACTCATTCGCCTGATGGTCGGGCGGGACATCGGCGCCATCTATTCGACGCATCGCGCGACGGCGCCCAGGCGGGGAACGCCGATCCTGTCCGTTCGCAACCTGAAATCTGCGCCGCTGGTGCGGGACGTCTCCTTCGATCTTCATGCCGGGGAGATCCTCGGGCTCGGCGGGCTCGTGGGCGCCGGACGCTCCGAAACCCTGGAAGCGATCTTCGGCTTGAGGCAACGGACGGGCGGCTTGGTGCAGTTTGAAGGCAAGCGCTTTTCGCCGCGCGCGCCGTCGGAAGCGATCCGGGCGGGTATCGGCTTCGTGGCGGAAGACCGTCGCCGGCAGAGCATAGTGCCCGACCTCTCGGTCAAGGAGAATTTGCTGCTCGGGTATCTCGGCGCGCACCGCGGATTCGCGCTCGGCTATGGTCGAATGGAGCAAAAAATAACAGCCTTGGCCGCGCGGCTCGATTTACCGGCGCACCGCATCGCGGGCGAAAGTCTGCTGAACTTCTCCGGCGGCATGCAGCAGAAGATCATCATAGCCCGCTGGCTCCTGCTGGAGCCGAAAGTCATGTTGCTCGACGAACCGACGAAGGGCGTAGATATCGGCACGCGCTCCTCGATCTACGCGATCCTGCGCGAGATCGCGGCCGCCGGCACAGCCATCGTCGTCGTTTCCTCGGAATTCGAGGAACTCATCGGGCTGACAGATCGGGTCATCGTGATGAGCGACGGGCAATCGATCGCAAATGTCGCCAGCGCCCACCTCGACGAGGAAAAACTCACCTTGCTGGCGGCGCCGCGCAGTTCGATGGAACGCAACCAACGACTGCTGAGCAAGCTGGCGAAGGACTACGATGGGGCGGCGTTCTGGGCGATCCTGGACGAGAGTCGCGTGTTCTGCCTCAACGCGGTGGCGGCCAATTCTCTCGCCGATCCCAATTTTGCCGCGGGGGCGACGCCGCGTTTCGAGGAGACGCGGATCGGCGCGGCGCTGAGCTCTCGGTCCCGAGAATTCATCGTCGATCCTGCGAGCGGGTTGCAGAGCTTGGTGGTCGACGTGAAGAGCCATCGCGGTCATGAGCTGGGAACGGTCGGGCTCGTGCTCGATCCTTCCAGCCATCCGCCGGAGGCCATGGCCGTTCGGGACGCCATCGTCGAGCAGTTCCGCGCCATGGTGTAATTTTGGGGGCCGAGGGGCATGACCATTTTCGCGCGATCTGGTTCCAGCTCCGAGCCGAGGCGCGCTGCCGCGAGGTTCAAGCTCGTCTTCGCTCACCTCGAAGTGCGGATGCTGGGTCTCGCTCTCGTACTGGCG
>JBAQGU010001231.1:0-7077 GCA_049287975.1 Roseiarcus sp. | reverse complement strand
GGGCATGAACGCGCGGATTCCGCAGCGCCTCCGCCCAGCCGTGAACGGCGACGCGTCGCCGCTGCGAAGCGGCGGGATCGATCAGCCCGTTCGCATAGGCGCGAACGAGTTCGCGCAGCCCTTCGATCGGGTCCTCGATCCGTTGCGCGGTGGAATTCAGGATCGCTTCGCCTTCGTGGCGGTCGCCGGCGAGCGCTTCGATGATTTCGTCTTTGCCCTGGAAATACCGTAGACCGCGCCGTGGCTCATGCCGGAGCGCCGGACGATGTCGGCCATCCCCGTCTGATGAAATCCATCCTCTGAGAAGCACGCGAGCGCGGCTTGCAGAATCTGCTGGCGGCGGAAACTCGCGGCGCATCTCGCTGATTTTCGGCAATCGATTTTCTCTGATAAAAACCGACTGATCTGTCTTTATAGGATCTCGAGCCCATGATGAACGGGTACGGCGACATGACGGACTGGCATTCAAAACGAGCGGCGGCGGTGCGGCGGCGGTTGAAGTCTTGTCAGGGCGGCGAGCCCGATGCAGATTGCGAATCGGCGCTCTTCTGGCGCAGGGCTCAGACGAGGCCGACGCTCATCGAAATTCCGCCAAATGGCGCGATCACCGCCACTCGAATCGAGGTCGGGCGATCGCATAGACTCGATCGGGGGACTCAATATGCGGCGCATTTATTCTGGGGTGCTGGGGATAGCGGCGTTTCTCGGCTCATCGTGCTTCGTGGCGGCGGAAACTCCGATCGAGCGCGGCAAATACCTCGTGACGCTCGGCGGTTGCGGTGATTGCCATACGCCTGGAACCTTTCTCGGGCGTCCCGACAAGGAGCGGCTGCTCGCTGGTTCCGAGGTGGGCTTCGCAGTTCCCGGCCTCGGTGTCTTCGCTGGCCGAAACCTCACCCCCGACAAGGAAACCGGAATCGGCAAATGGTCGACCCAGGAGATCGTCACTGCGATCACTACAGGCAAACGACCGGACGGGCGCATTCTGGCTCCGATCATGCCATGGATGGCGCTATCGCAGCTGACCCCCTCGGACGCGAACGCGATCGCCGCCTATTTGAAGAGCATCCCCGCGGTGGACAATTCGGTCCCCGGCCCGTTCGGCGCGGACGAGAAACCGTCGGTGCTGGTCTTCATGATCGTTCCCGGCGACGTTTACGCGTCCATGCCGAAGCCGCCGCCGAAGTAAAGCAGAAAAAGACCGAAACGCTGCGATTCTCCGCCGTTGAGATCCCCCGCCTTCGCCCATAGAATAGCCGAGGCCAATCGGGAAAGCGGAGGGGACCGTGAAAGGCAAAGTGGTGGCGGTTACCGGCGGATACGGAGCTCTCGGCAGAGTCGTCGCGGCGGTCGCCGCCGACCGCGGGGCCTCGGTGGCTGTGCTCGATTTCGCCCCCGCGCCGCCGGATGGCCTCGCCGAACGGCTCGGACCCGATGCGCTGTTGCTAGGCGGCGTCGACCTCTCTTCCGGCGAGCGGGCGCGCGCCGCCATCGCAAGCGTCGTAGCGAAGTTCGGACGCCTGGACGCGCTCATCAATATCGCCGGAGGATTCGCCTGGGAAAAGGGTGAAGGCGGCGACGCCGCGAGTTGGGATCGTCTATTCGCGATCAATCTAAAGACCGCCTTGCACGCGTCGCAGGCGTCGATCCCTCATCTGTTGGCGAGCGGCGCCGGCCGCATCGTCAATGTCGGCGCGATTTCGGCGGTGAAAGCCGCTGCGGGGATGGGACCCTACGCGGCCAGCAAAGGGGCCGTGCATCGGCTGACGGAAAGTATGGCCGAAGAACTGAAGAACAGAGGCGTCACCGTCAACGCGGTGTTGCCTTCGATCATCGACACTCCAGGCAACCGCGCCGATATGCCCGGCGCCGCGTTCGATCGCTGGGTGGCGCCGGCCGATCTCGCGGCCGTGATCCTGTTTCTCGCGTCGGACGAGGCGAAGGCCGTCACCGGTGCGCTGATTCCTGTCGCGGGCGGGGTCTAGCTGGACACTCCGGGCATCAACGAAAATGTAGCCGTGTTCGCTGAGCGCGGTTGTCAGCCGGAATCGGCCACCGCGTCTACAGCAGCGCCTGCTTTTTGTGAAAGTCAGGCGAAGCTGGAGTCGGCTCCGTGGCCGCTCAGTTCTTCGAGAAAGCGGGCCGGCCCGTTGACGAGAGGGAACAAGCGATTGTCCGCCTTCGTGTGCGAATGCGAACGGGCGATGGCTGAACTCATGTCGAATTCCTCATCCTGGATCACGGGCGACGGGCCCGGCGCAAAGTCGAGAGCAATCGGTGCGAGGGCCGGCGATGCGCATCCACGAGGAAGCCGCTCTGGCCGCCGATGATCCCGAGATGAACTCTCACGTCCGCTTGGCCGGATTCCTCATCCAAATGTATTGCTGAAATTTGAGCGGAATTGGACCGCCGCCCGAGTCGACGCCACTGCATGGGATCGGAGTCGAGACACCTCTACACGGACCGCTAAATTGCAATCGATTTCGCACGACTAGTCGCGTGAGTCGTTCAATATGGGGGGATGACTCAGAAAAGTCAGTGTCATGCCCGCGAAAGCGGGCATCCAGACTTGGCCGCGCGTGCCGGGGCTCTGGATTCCCGCTTTCGCGGGAATGACACAACGTTGAAGGACCTCATTTTGAACGACGCGCATGACTAGCTCGCCGCTCGCCCGAGACGCGACCTTGGCGCTCTAGCGAGGCGCGTCCCCGTTGTCGACAGTAACTGTTCCTTTGTGCAAGCGCGGCGCGACGGTTGGCGTTTGCATCGTCTCGGCGGCCGGGTATGAATAGGAATAGGGTCCAGATTGACGCTCCCACATTCCCGCGCGCTCCATCGCCGTCAGTTCCGCGCGCCAATTCTTGGCGACGTTGGGCGATTGGGTAAGGGCGACGAAGTTCGCGGCCGAGACCGTGCGCGATTTGTCGCTCTTGAACACGGCGAATCCCTTGTCGGTCATCACCAGATCGCCATCGCGCAGCGTGGGGTCATGCAGCAGCTCCGCGAGATAGGATCTGAGGAAGGAGCGATGGCACGTGCATGTACCGTCGAACGACGTCTGATGGCGATTGGCTACCGGAAGCGCGGAATAAGGCGCGCCCTGGAGGGACACCGCATCTTCAATTCTATCGGACCCCGCGGGTTCGGAGTAGAACGCCGTGGGCGCGTCGGGACACTGCGATTCGCAACCCTCGTCGCCGCCCGACGTGTTGACGCTGGGAAAGTAGAAACCGTCGCATAATCGCACGCACACCGCGGCCCGGCTGCCACGCTTGGCCGCGTACTTTCGTCTTGCTGGCGCTTGCCGATAAATCGGCCGGACTTCCGGCGCCCGAACTTCCGGCGGCACGAATACAGGCGGCGGCGCCTCGAAGACAGTTCCTATCCCGGTAGGCGGTCCCATATTGAATGCCCCGCGCGCACCCGCGAACTCGTCCGCCAAAAAGAATGCGCCTGCGAGAAAAATCGCCGAGCAGATCGCGAACTTCGCCCCGGAGCGCCGGCACGCTGCACCGCAATATTTTCGTAGAGTTGTTGAGAAGAGGTCGAGCTTCTGAAAGTTCATTCGCAAGACCCCCAGAGCAGCCCGACCGCTGACGTAACCGTAACGCTGGCGCCCCTGAACGGTTCCCGGCGGAAGAGAAAAAATCGCAGACCAATCGGAGCGTCAGCACCCTCCACGATGAACGCGGAGGCCGGAACCATTCTGCGGAAGGGAAGTTATTCAGGACCCACACACACACAAGGAGTGTAGGATGAACAAGCAAACCAAAGTAGCTCTTGCCGCACTCATCGTCGGTTGCGGATTCGCTTTCGCTTCAACCACGGCGTCGGCCGCAATCGCCTGCAACGGCGCAGGGGATTGTTGGCACGTTCACGGCGATTACACTTTCCAGCCTGACTTCGGCGTGACCGTTCATCCAGACGGTTGGACCTGGAAGGAGGGCGAACATCACAAATGGCGCGAACATGAGGGCCGTGGGTATTGGCATGGCGATACCTGGAGAGAGTTCTGAGTTGATCTGGCTCTCGGGTCGGATTTTTCTTTAGTTAGCGATTTGGGGCCCGGCCGCGATTTGGCCGGGCCCCTGCGGTGCGTGCGCCTCAAATCCTCGCCCGTGCCTGTTATTTCAACGGTCGACAGCAGCAATTCGCCGAGACTTTCAACTCGAGATATGGCATCAACCAAAACGGCTGCGGGCGCGAGACGGAGGGTTCGTCGATGTCAGAAGCGAAAAACGAGCACGGTGCAACCGAAGCGAACCGGCTGCTGGCCGGCGCGGCCAAGGTCGTCGCAAACGCGCGATCCTGCTGGTTGGCGACCGCGGTGGCGCCGGGCGACGCGAAACTGCGACCGATGGGCCGGCTGCCGAACGAGCCCGGCGAGGACGAGTGGATGATCCGGTTCATCACCGATGGTCGTTCACGCAAGGCCGCCGACATGCGGCGCGACAACAGGGTCACGATCATCTTTCAAAATGAGCCCGACAACGCCTTTGTCTCTGTGATCGGCGCGGCCGTGCTGCACGAGAAAGCGTACGAGGACCACAAGCACTGGAAGGAGGCGTACGGCGCCTTCTTTCCGACCGAGCAGGACCGCAAGAATGCGACTTTCGTCGAGGTCGAAGTTGAGCGTATGGAGCTCTGGATTCTCGGCGTCACGGCAGAGCCGTTCGGAATGACGACGACGGTCCTCGAGCGAGACGGGAGGGGCGGTTGGCGCGGGTCTTTCCGATGATGGCTATTAGCTGACGCCGCTGCCCGCCATTGCGAGCGCGGCCGGGTCAGCGGAAGAGGCGGGACCGTGGTTTGCTTCGCTGGGTCGCAATGACCGTATGTGTTTCTGACGCCTCGCCTATTGCCTCGCGAGCCTGAGACGGCTCCGGCGCCGACCGTTTGAGTTTCGTCGCGAGGTAGGGTGAAGCGCCGCGCCGTCAAACCGGCGTCACCGGCGTCTTCGACTGCGCCATCTTCTTCAAAACCTCGACGTCGATATTCAGATGCGCCGCGACCAGCTCGTGCGGCACGTTCGCGATCCAGGAAGCCAGCGAAATGTCGGCATACTCGCCGTTCGCGAAAACCTCCAGGAACCGCAGCGTGTCCTTGCCGACATTCTCGACGTAGTGGCCAATCGATTTCGGGACATAGCCGACGTCGCTGGGGTGGAACTCGACGGTGGCGTGGCGGCCCTCGCCGAAGAAGACGCCCATCCGCGCCGTGCCGCTGATGTAATACTGCCATTCGTCGGAAAGTGGATGCCAGTGCAGTTCGCGCAACCCGCCGGGCTCGATCTCGACCAGCGCGGCGGCCATCGTCGTTGCCTTGAAATTGTGGGAATCGGCGATTCGCACCGCTCCTCCCGCCGACTCGTACACCGGCTTGGAATCGCCGAGCGAGAATGCATAAGGGTTGGGGACTTCCGGGTTCCGGCTCTGGGCGAGGTCGTCGGCCAGCGAGCCGGGAAGCGGCGCGCCGAAGATCCAGAGATCGTTGCGATCGGTATTGTCGAACGTCGACACCGGCACGCCGAAATTCTTGGCGAGCAGGGGCTTCGGCAGGTGTGCGAACCAATCGGTGATCAGAAATGTGCTGTCCTCGGAGAAATTTCCGTCGTTGAAGACCAGAATGAATTCGCAGCCGTCCGGCCCCAGCCCCTGAATCGAATGCGGAACGCCACCCGGGAAGAACCAGAGATCGCCCTCCTTGACGTCGGAAATGAATTTGCGCGCCTGCGCATCGACGCCGGTGATGCGGCCCACGCCGTAGGTGACGAAGGCCCATTCGGCGGGAACATGCCAGTGCAGCTCGCGCACGGCGCCCGGGGGCAGCCGCATGTTGACGCCCGCCATCGCCTTGGAGATCGGGAAATTGCGCACCGTGACCTCGCGCGCCCAGCCCGCCGCGGTATGGCGGTTATGAACGGACGAGAACGACGCCCGCAGCGTGCCGAGATTGCCGTGATCCGTCGGCAGGCCCTGCCAGTCATAGGGATTGATCGCAGCCTCTGCATCGTCGTGCGGGCCAGGATCGCTCTCCGCGGCCGAAGAATAGCTCTGCGCCGAGGCGTCGCCCGCCACCACCGCGGCCACCAGGCCGCCGGCGGCTCCGTTGAACAGCACGTTGCGTCGCGATAGGGGGGCCATGTCTGCGCTTCCTCCAGATTTATTCGTTTGATCTAGAGTTTATCGATGGTCTACAGGGCGTTCAACGCAAATTTTCGTGGGAACCTGCTGCGCCTCAAGGCCGCCCTGCACCCAGCACGATCGGCTGCCCATGCGGCGTCGCTTCGGCGGCCGCGCGCCAAGCTTCCGCCAGATCATGCAAGTCGGCGCCGCTCGCCACGCCCTTGGCGACCAGAATTTTCTCCAGCGCGCCTAGCCAGGCCTGGAAATACCCCTCGTGGGCCGCCTGGTCGGGGCCGGCCGCGATTTCCGCGCCGAGCGCTCGCGTCCATTCGCTCCAATCGAACACGCCGCGCTGCTCGAGCGAGACGGCCATCGCGAAGACCTGGGCCTGCCAGGGCTCGTCGAACGGCGGGGCCTCAGGCGCGCTGGAGATAGGGCTCCCATGCATCGATCGAAACCTCCAGCGAGGGGTCCGCGTCGGCGCCCCACAATTCCGCCGCGCTGAAACGGACGGTGTAGAGCCAGCGCGGATCCTCGCCGCCGTCCTGCGCGTTCGAGTCGGGGAAGACGAAACAGCCGCGCACAGCTTCGACGACGCCGCTCTTGCCGCGGGCGTAGCGCGGCAGCCGCGTGTGCGTGGTCGGGTGCATCACCTTCGTGCGTATCGTCTCGCTAACGACGAACACCGCCGCCGTGCTCGCAGGGCGGTCGTAGGGCGTGCCCTTGGCGAGAGCGCCCGCGACATCCGCGGCGGCCAGTTTTCCCGGGACCGTGCGCGCGGGCGTCAAAACCCTCCCCGCTTGCATCTCCGCTTCACTGATCATGCCGTGCCGGAGAACGAGCTTTTCGAGACCGCTGGTCCAGATATCGTAGTAGCTCTTCGTGAGATAGGCCGGCGGCGGCAGCGTCTCCCGCGCATGACGGCCGACGTCGAGATTCCAGAGCCCGCAGG
>JBAQGU010001230.1:0-2848 GCA_049287975.1 Roseiarcus sp. | reverse complement strand
AGCTTGCTGAGCACGCCGTCGCATTGCTCGACTGCCTCGACGAGCACCGCGCGCGTCAGAGGTGGCGCGTCGGGCATCAGCGCCAGATTGCGCGACCGCCGATCTCGCCAGTAGGGCGCATGCTGCTCCTCCACGACCAAGTTCGAGCAACTGAGACAGACCGCGGGACTGCGGCCCGCTACGTCCGGCGCCGCCTCACCGCCGCAGCGCGCGGTCTCGGGCTGGAACACGCACCAGCCGTAGTCGCAGGCGTGGATGCGCAGATCCGTTTCCTCCAGCACGAACCCGATATAGTCGCGTCGGACCTGCTCGCCAGCGCGGCCCCGGAAGCGTGCGCTCCCCGCGGCGATGCGTTCGCCCATGCGTCCGGCCAGCCGGTCGCTTATCAGGAGTCGGTCGAGCGCCGCCGCCGTTTCCGAGCGGCTCTCGTGATCGACGAGCTGGTGTAGATCGAAGTCGCTGCCGACATAGCCCTTGGCGGTCATCGCGACGGATGCGTGCTTGAAGTGTTCGGCGAGCCCGAGCAGCTGGGAGCGGTCCCGCCTCGCGATGAACCGCGCGAACGTCTTGCGGAACTGGTGCGTGCTGAGCTGCCAGCGGCGGCCCTCGTGGAGCGGCACGCCGATATAGTCGGCAAAGGCGTTGATGCGGAAGCCGATATGCATCTGAGTGACGGGGACGATCGCGCCATGCTGCGTGTTCTTGACGAGGAAGAGCTCGTCGCGCCCCGAAGCCTTGCGCAGCGGCTCGCTCAATTGCTCCAACAGTTCGACGGCGCGCGCGACGGGCGGCGGCGCCACCCAGCGTTCGAGGCGGCCGGCAGGATCGTCCACCGTCTTGAACAGCCGCGCGGCGATGTAGGCCTGCTCGACGCCCGTCTCCCCGAGCGGGCGGCGTTCGATGGCTCCGATCTTGATCGACAGGATCTCGCTTACCCGCATGCCAACGAATCCCGCGATGACGACGAAGCAGGCTTCCGCCAGATGCGACGCGGCGGCTCGAACCACATAGGCGCCATCCAGCGGCGTCCCCATGGGATCCGCGAGAGCCGCCTCGCGAAGCGCTTGCCGCACGTCGTCGGACGCTCCACGCCCACGCCCCGCCGCGATGGATGTGGCGCGCGTCTCGCGGCGCAGGGTTTCCGCGGCGATGATCGTGTCTCCATGGACCTCCGCCCAGGTCAGCGCCTTTGACAGCAGGTCGATCGCGACGGCGTCCGGAATGAACGCGATCGCCCCCTTGTTCTCGCGCGTAACCCCGGCCGCTTCATAGGTTGTCTCGATCGGCAGCGGATCGACAAGCGGCGCGTCATCGAGCTTCGCCCGCTGACGATAGAGATCCTTCAGCACGATCATATAATTGACCATCGTGAGCGGCGTCAGCACGCCAGTCCCGCTTCGTTGTCGCGGCCGGTCGCGTAGCCAGGCCGTGAAGCGTCCAACTGCACTTCGGTCGATCTCCGCGAACCGCATGATCCCTTCCGCGGCCATCCAGAGAAGAAGGATCCGCAGAACGGCCGCCCGGCTCTTGAGCGTCTTCGCGGAAGAGCGTTTGCGGCCGGACGGTGGATCGGTCGCCATCGTCCAGAGGAAGCGCTTCGCGGTTCCAATCAGTGCACCAAGATCGGTCGGCGTGATCCGCGCGTTCCGAGGCAATGCGATGTTCCAGTCGACGCGGCTCTGGTCCGCCCGCCAGCCGGCGGTCTGGATGTCCAGCAACCAAACATCGTCGCCGAACCGGCTTTGCGAAGAAACCGACGCCGCGATCCAACCCGAACCCTGGTCCGGCGATCTCGAGCTGCGGAGAGCCGCCTTCCTCATTCGATCGGTGGGACGGTTGGCATGACGCCGATCCGCGCCAGCGCGGCCGCATGCACGGCGGAAGGGAAGCGCGGCACGATATCCCGGTCTATGATCTCCAGCTTGGGTGCATAGAGCAGGCGCCAGCGATCCGGCGCCATCTCGCGATAGGCGTCGATCAGCGCCGCCCGAGTTCGCAGCAGCCGCGCGAGGATATCGGTCTCGAGAGGGATCACGGCGTTGGGACAGGTGAAGCACCCGAGCCAAGCCGTGCAGAGGCGGCCTGGCTTCTGACCCTCGCCGATCCCGCTGAGCGGATCGCTGCACACGAAGCCCGAAGCGCTTGCATGCCGCGCGTCGATGCCGGCGACGGGCTCATCGATCCGCTCGACCTCGCCACCCTTGCGGACGGTTTCGACAAACTGCGCTTGGAGGCCGCCGAGCGCCGCCGCCTGCGCCTTCCGGACGATCGGCCGATCGACGTATCGTTGTGTGGTGTCGGGCGTCGCGTGATTGGCCAGCGCCTGGGTCTTCAAGATGTCGTAGCCCACCGCCGCGTGTGCGAGCGTCAGACCCGTCGCCCGCAGGCTCGCCAAGGTCAACGGCAGCGGCGCACCTGTCACGTCGCGAAGGTCGTGCCGCTCCACGAAACGGCGGACGTGAACGGCGGTCAGGTAGCCCGCGAACAGCCTGACCGCACGTGTTCCGCCCTGGACGCCGGCGTAGAGGAACAGCCCGCTCCGCTCGCCTGCCGAGGCATGCGGAACGAGCCGCGTGGTCATCGCCAAGACCCGGTCGATCAGACAAGGGACCGAGAAGCTCCGATCGCGCAGGAAGCTCCGGCGCTGCTCACGGTTCGACCGGCCCTTGTGCCAGCTCACCACCACGCGCCCGTCAAGCAGCAGATGCTCGCTCATGCAATCGCGCCGCAGCCGACGCAGCGCCTCGGGATTGGCGTATGTCTGCGCGCCGATAGCGATCATGTAGGGGATCAGCGTTTCCGGGATCGGGTGAAGATACTGGGCGAAACGATAAGTGTGGCCATAACG
>JBAQGU010001229.1:0-2779 GCA_049287975.1 Roseiarcus sp. | reverse complement strand
CCCCGGCTTTGCCGGGGGATATTTACCTGATGACACCCGTCCCCCGGGGTTCCTTTTCGGGCGTGGATAGCGGTTTGAAATAAGGCGGTTAGGCCCTCTATGCTCACGCGATGCCTATCACCCGCATTCCGCCATCCGAACCAAACGCCAGAGTTTCGGCCTTTCGCGAAGAAACGTTTTTTCGAAATCTTCTCGAGAAATGGGCTGATTACGAAGGGCGCCGTCACCGTCTAGAGTTTCGCCTCGGTGAAGACTCTGACGGATCGCCGGCAATTTGGATAACAATTTTTTCTCGGGACTCGGTCAATCCTTCGACGGATACTAGGCAGGAAATAGATCAAATGTCCGACGCTATCCGAAAAGAAATCATCAATTCTGATTTTTAGCGATGGCCGTACTTCCGGATAAAAGCTGGGTAGCGTCTTGACTCTTCCTCGTGATTTGCTCGATCAAGCGGAACTTCTTGCAAATAAGGAACCGAGGAAGCCAAAACAAGCAAGTTTGAGGCGCGCCGTCTCGGCCGCTTATTACGCGTTGTTTCACTTGATTATTGAAGTCTCCGCCAATGTCCTTGCCCCGCGGGCGCCGGCGGGTTTGCGCAGACTGGTTCAGCGGGCGTTCCCGCAGGGGCAGATCAAGTCAGCATGTAAGGATTTCGTCAGCGCAGATGCCGCTCTGAAGAAAATACCTCCACGGCAGACAGGTCTTCTCGACGCGCTGGAGAGCCTCATTGCGTTTCCTCTCGATCCATCGCTCCTGTTCGTTCTGAGCGCATTTATTGAGCTTCAGGAGGCGCGCCACAAGGCCGACTACGATTTGACTGAACAATGGGATCGGCTGGATGTTCTGACGAAAATTGGTTTGGCTCGACGCGCATTCCTGGCATGGGGCGCTGTCAGAAAATCTCCCAACGTCGCAACCTTTATGACTTGCGTAGCGTTCCGAAAGGAATGGGGAAAATAGACCAACTGACAATCTCGTTGGACTGCAAATATCATCTAGAATCCGCAAGAGCGCCGCTTCAACGCCGCCATGGCCCGTCGTCATCGTCTCGTCGCTGGCCCCAACGATAAAATCACCGTCGTTGTACGAGTTGTTGTCGATGCCAATTTCCTGTCCATCCCGCTCCGAACGAAACTCCCTTCGCTAACTCCCCGCCCAGACGTCCAGCACGTACCGGTTCTTCGCCCCCAGATCGCCGATCCAGCGCCGCGCCTCCACCTCGTCCCCGCCGGCGCGCTCCTGATGCAGCGCCATCAGTGCGCGCTTGACGTCGGGCTCCATCCTAGATCCGTCGCCACAGACGAAGACGATCGCGCCGCCGTCTATAAGCTCGCCGACGCGATCCTTCTGCGCCGCGATCAAATGGTGCACATAGGTCTTCGTCTCGCCCGAGCGCGAGAACGCGACATGCAGTTCGACGATTCCCTGATCGGCGAACGCCTTCAACTCGTCGGCGTAGAGAAAGTCCTGCTCGGGATGGCGGCAGCCGAAGAACAGCATCGCCGGGCCCAGCGTTTCGCCTTTGGCCTTCAACGCGGCGCGTTGCTGGAGGAAGCCGCGGAAGGGCGCCAGCCCGGTGCCGGGGCCAATCATGACCAGCGACGTCGCTGGGTCGGCGGGCAGGTGAAAGCCGGCCTTGGTTTGGCGGATCGTCGCGTGAACGAAGTCGCCCGCTCGCCGCGTCTCGAGATAATGAGAGCAGACGCCCTTGAAGACGCCGGCGCCTGTAGCGGTGGGGCCCCGCACGACGCCGACCGTGACGCTGCATCGCGTCGCATCGACCGCCGGCGCGGACGAGATCGAATAATAACGCGGCGCCAGCGGAGAGAGCGATTCGAGGAAGGCAGCGAACGGAAGCTCACACGCCGGGAACTCCTCGAGCAAGTTGAATGCTGATTTCCGCTTGTCGAGCACATCGGCGCGGTAGGCTTCATCGTCACTCGCCAAAGTCGCCAACTTCGGCTTCGTCACGGGGCAACGCGTATTGACCGCCATCGTCTGGATTTGCTTGCGCGTCGCCACTTGTTGGAGTTCGACGAACTCGGTCAGCAATCGTCCGACCGCGACGCTTTCGTCGACCGGCAGTTGCGGGCGCCGCCCCGGCGCGGTCGAAAGTCTGATCTGATCGGTCGGCTGGAATCCGAATCGTCGCGCGATGGAATCGACCAGAGCGGGGTCGTTGCGCGGCGCGACGCTGAGGTGATCGCCGACCCGGAAGGCCGCCCCTTCCGGCAAGGCGACCTCGACATGGCGCGTCGACCTATCCGACGCGTTCGGGCCGGACTTGTTCTGCAGCTCGGCGTTGACCAGCACCTTCATCGACGTCGCGCCGCTGGCGGCGAGCGGAGCCGACGTCGCGCTCGGCGGCGTCAGTTCGATGCTGTATAGCGGCGTCGCGTCGCTTTCGTCGCCGAAGTCGATCGCGATGCCGAGTTCCTCGGCCGCCAGCGGACGCAACTTGGCAAACCAGTCCTCGAATTCGCCGACGAGATCTTCCCGGGCGTTGCCTTCGCCGCGCACATGGACTCGCTTGGCGCCATGTCCAGAAAGCCGATCGTCGATCAGCCGGGGGATCGCTTGATAGGTCGCCGCCCAATCGGTGTTGCCGCAGCCGAAGAGCGCATAACGGACGCCCGCGAAAGCGTCGGGCGCGAAATCGCCGCCGAGCCACTTGACGAATTGCGCGGCGTTGTCGGGCGGCGCGCCGTTGTACGAGGCGCAGAAGATGAGGACGCCGCCTTCAGTCGGCAGCTTGCCGGCGACCTCGTCGAGCGGC
>JBAQGU010001228.1:0-5426 GCA_049287975.1 Roseiarcus sp. | reverse complement strand
CGTCCGGATCGCCGTGAAAGTGCAGCGGAAATCTTTCCTGCGGCGCAAGGCCTTGAGCGGCAATTTCCCGAACGCTCAATTGCGGCGGATTGGCCAGAAGCCTGCGCGCAACCAAGGTCGGATGGGCGCTCCCGACAGGGTCGCCGCGCTCCAATCCTCTCATAGTGCGCGCGATTTCGCCGGGTCGCCACGGAGGAACGCAAGTTTCGTTCCAAAATTCCTCCATCAGTTCGCATGACGTTTCAAAGTTGCATCCGAGGTCCTGGCATCGCTGCAATACGATCATCGTCGTGTGGCGACCGCGCTCTCCCTGAACGGCGGGAGGCGCATCGCGCGTTAGAAAGGTTCTCACCGCGAGTCTCGCTGCGTCGTCGTCAATGAGGTCGTCCTGACCGACGACGGGAGCATCCGAGCGCTCGCGCGATTGAACCGGCGCAGACGGCAAATCCTCAAGAACGCAGTCGCGCTCCGCGTGGAATTCGAGCACGCGCGCGGTAGCGCCGGTCTTGTGATTCACGAAGCCCGGCAAGCGCGCGATCCGCTCGATGTTGTGACATGAGTCGGCACCAAATTCCTTTTCGAGGCCGCGCCCGACATCCTCGACGCGTTGCGTCAGCGGACCGTGACCGTCGAGCGGCTCCGGATTGCGCAGGCGCCAGAAGGCCCAAATTCCGCGCCCGGAATCGACGATCAGCGTGGGCGCCGGGACGCCATTCTTGCCGGCGCGGATTTCGGACAGTTTGTCCGCCCGCCAGTTCTGAAGCTCATGCACGCTCAATTCCGTAGGCGGGTCGCAATCAATCCACTGCCACCGCGTCTCCAGGACGTCGCGCTTGCTCCCCTTACGCCTGATCGCTTGCTTGAGCGGATTGATCGGGAAATAGAGATCGTAGCCGGCCGCGTTTAGCTTTGTTGCCCAGTTGAGCGCGTCTCGCTCTTGCGCATCACTCCGTGGGAAATCCGCGGCCTTTATGTCCGTGGTTTCTCTATTGATCGCGACGAGCGGCCAAGGCCCCTCGCCGTGAAACACGCGAAGGAATTCCGGGGGCAAGAGCTCGCCATAGCTTTTCACGATCGCGACTCCCCATAAATGAGAGCCGCGAGGACGGCAGCGAACTGAGCTTTAAGTCCGTATCGGCGAACAAGATGATGAACTTGATACGCGTCGCTGGGGATGCTAGTTTCTCGGATGTCAATAGCAGGAAGCGAGTTGACAGTTCCGAGCCCGGTAGCCGTTGGCAGCGGCTCCGGGTTCGATGTTTCTTGCGGCATCGCTCAGGCCGCGTCGAGCTCAGCAGTGCTGCGAATCGGCGCGCTCAACCGTGCTTCTGCCCAGTCGAGTAGGTCGCCCCAACGATACAACACTCGTGCGCCGAAGCGTCGGTACGGTGGGCCGCCGCCTCTGCTTGCGCGTGTTGCTAACGACTTATCGGCAACCGGGAAGCCGGCGGCGCGCAGTGACGTACCGGCTTGTTGCCGGGTAAGAAGCGCGTCGCGGGAGTTTGGAATCGGAGCTGTCATTTGCATCGTCCTCAATTTGCCGGATTGTTGCCGGCGCTGGCGATGCGTTGATCTTGCGTGCGTTGAAGCGCTTGCGCATTAATCGCAAAATCGCGGCGATTATTTTTCCGCGAATTTCGTTGGCGATTTCCTGGGCCGACCGCGCCCTTTGAAATTTACGCCCTGGATCTTCCTGAATGCTGCGCGCATTTCCTCTCGGCCGCCCCTCCATCCGGCATCAGACGCCGATTTAACGAGATCAGCTATAGTTGGTTCGCCGCCTTTCTGTTTCGTGGCTTTGATGAAATCAGCAGCGAATCTATCGGCGCGGACGTCGTTCATCTGCCGTGCAGTGGTTTGCGGTCTTGGGGCAGCACCGCCGCGGCGAATCCGAAAAACCTGCCTCACGCTTTCGCGATGCAACTCGCTTTGCTCGCCGAACTCCTTCAGGCTCACACTCGCTGGCTCGGCGTAAGCGAACTTATCCCGCCACGTGTCATCGACTCGGGGGACAAACTCCTCGCCCGAACCCGAACTGATCCCGCGGGAAGTCCAAAACTCCCGCTCTCGCTCCTTGCCACACCATCGCCCTACGATGCGACCCTCAAGAATCGCTCTACGAAGGTGTTCGAAGGCGTTTTGCGGGTCCTCATAAGTCCCCGCCAAATGTTCAAGCGCTGCAGCGCCGGTCATCCAAATTGGCTCGTACGGCTCTTCGGTTTGCCGCACTTCCGGCGCCAACTCTTTGGGCGGGCGCTTCACGCTGTCTCCTTTCGCAAGGCGACGACGACGCCCGCTGGTCGCGCATCTCCCATCAGCTCCGCCGTCCGATCCGCAACCGCATCGGCGGCGGCGAGCAGTACCGCATCGGCGCTGTGGACATATCGCGACGTGATCGTCCGGCCCTTGTGTCCGACAAGCGCCGCGATCGTCGGCTCGGAATATCCGAGATCCGACGCGAGCGAAGCGAAGCTGTGGCGCAAGACGTGGGGCGTCACGTCGGCGGGGAGGTCGACGAGTTTCGCGGTGCGCGCCCAATGCTTCGGAAAGCCGGTCATGCGGCCATCGCCGCGCGAGGCCGGAAACACGAACTCGCCCGTTCGCGAAAGGCCTCTCAGAACGTCACAGGCGGCGCGCGAGAGCGGCCGGATGGATTTGCCTGTCTTTGTGTCCGAGAGCGTCGCGGTGCGGCGCGCAAGGTCAATCTCGGCCCAGCGCAGCCCCAACGCCTCGCCCGAGCGCCAGCCGGTCAAAGCGAGGAACCGGACAGCCGCGATGGCCGACGGCCAGACGCCCGCGCCCTCCCCCCTTCGCAACGCCTTGCCGAGCGCCTCATACTCAGCGTCGCTAACGCGCCGCTCGCGCTTTCCGTCTGCAAAGCGAACCGTCCCGTGAACCGGATTGTCGGGACGCATCCGGCGGCGCACCGCATAGCCGAAGATCGCGCCGAGCAATCCCACGGTTCGGGTAGCCGTTCCCTTGCCGCCGCTCACGCGCGCCAAGCCGTGTTTCTTCGCGGACTTCGTCTTGCCGGCCGTCTTGCCGTCTGCGACCGCGTGCATGAACGCGTCCACGTCCTCGCGCGTCACGGCAGCGACCGATAGCCGGCCCAACAGCGGGACGATGTGCCGGTCGATTCGGCCTCTGTCTGTCGCGAGCGTGCTGGCCTTCTTCGACGTCTGCCGGCGGGTCAGCAATCGCCCCGCTTCGGCGTCCGCGAAATATTGCTCGCACAGGTCCGCGACCGTCGCGGCGTTGCGTTTGGCGCTCTTGGCCGCAGCCGGGTCGCCGCCCTTCACAACATCGCCGAGCAACCGTTTGGCTTCCTCGCGCGCCGTGTCTGGCGTCCACGGCGCGCCGTGGCGCCCGATCGTAACCCAACGCTGTCGGCCCTCGCTCGTGCGATAGAACAGGACGTAGTTGACCGCCTCGCCCTTTTGCCGCCGGGCGCCGAACGCGGGGACCGCCGAATCCCAGACAATCTGTCCCGGCGCCAGCTTCCTCACTTCACGCAGGCCGATTCTGTGACGTTCGCCCATTGCCATCGCCCTCCGCTTGCTGGCCGCCGCGCCCTAGCAAGCACATAGCTAGCAGCTTGGCGCAAATCTTAGCAAACAAAGGCAATGGCCGGCAACAGAAAACATAGACGGTTAGCGCGATTTCACAAATATGATCGATCGGTAGCAAGCGGCAGCAAACCCACGGAACTGCCCTCCGAAGGCAGAGGCCACAGGTTCGAATCTTGTCGGGTGCGCCATTAACTTCAAATGGTTAGGTGAGAAGCAAGGTAGACGGGGCATACTTCGCGGACGACCGGCAGCTTATGCGTAACGCCGCCGACTATGTCGACAGAATACTAGAGGGCGCGACGCCGGCCGATCTTCCGGTAGAGCAGCCCACGACGTTCGAGCATCAACCTCGAGGCAGAAGGCGCTCGGTCTCGAAATACCGCCGTCGCTCCTCGCTCGAGCCAACGACTTGATTGGGTGAGGAGGCTGGCGGGTCAAGGGCGCGGCGTCGGGGAGGGATCGGGGAGGGAATAGCCGCTTGTCATCTTGGCCCGACTCATGTAGCAGCCCCGGCGGGACACCTCTCCCCAACGGGGGGCGCCCATCTGAAAGGGTGGCCATTCATGAGCAAAAAGCCCGCCACGCGGCCTGCGAATGCGTGCTTCTCTTCCGGCCCCTGCGCGAAGCGCCCCGGCTGGACCCCCCAAGCCCTCGAGAACGCCGCGCTCGGCCGATCGCATCGCGCGAGACTCGGCAAGGCGAAGCTCAAGCTCGCCATCGACTTGACCCGCGAGATTCTGGGCGTCCCGAAGAACTATCGAATCGGGATCACCCCCGGGTCGGACACCGGCGCCTTCGAAATGGCGTTGTGGTCGCTGCTGGGCGCTAAGGGTGTGGAGGTTCTCGCCTGGGAGAGTTTCGGCGAGGGCTGGGTTACGGACGTCGTCAAGCAGCTGAAGCTCGGGGGCGTCAGAACGCTGAAGGCGCCCTATGGTTCGCTGCCGGATCTCGCGCAGGTCGATTTCGGCAACGACGTGGTCTTCACCTGGAACGGCACGACCTCCGGTGTGCGCGTGCCGAACGGCGACTGGATCCCCGCCAACCGCACGGGCCTGACCATCTGCGACGCCACTTCCGCCGCGTTCGCGCAACGGCTGGATTGGGCCAAGCTCGACGTGGCGACCTTCTCCTGGCAGAAGGCGCTGGGCGGCGAGGCCGCGCATGGCATGATCGTGCTCGGCCCGCGCGCGGTCGAGCGGCTCGAGGTGTACAGGCCGGCCTGGCCGTTGCCGAAGCTGTTCCGGATGACCTCGAGCGGCAAACTGATCGAGGGTATCTTCGAGGGCGAAACCATCAACACGCCCTCGATGCTCTGCGTCGAGGACTATCTCGACGCGCTGCATTGGGCCAACAGCATGGGCGGCGTCGAGGCGCTCTTCGCGCGCGCCGACGCCAACGCCAAGGCGATCGCGGATTGGGTCGCCTCGACCCCCTGGATCGATTTTCTGGCGAAGGTTCCCGCGACGCGCTCCAACACCAGCGTTTGCCTGAAGGTGGTCGACCCGCAGGTCGCCGCGCTGTCGTCAGACGCGCAGGCCGCGTTCGCCAAGGGCCTCTCGGGTTTGCTCGAGAAGGAAAAGGTCGCATTCGACATCGGCGCCTATCGCGACGCGCCACCGGGCCTGCGCATCTGGTGCGGCGCCACGGTCGAGACGTCGGACGTCGTCGCCCTGACGCAATGGCTCGATTACGCCTTCGCGCTGGAGAAGGCCAAGCTCGCCAAGGCGGCGTAGCCGCCGCGCCCCTTCTCCCGCTCTCGCGGGAGAAGGTGGCCCGCAGGGCCGGATGAGGGCCGTTTGGCGTCGTCTCTTTCCGTGACTGCACAATCATCCGAGCTGTCGTCCGCGACCGCCGCAT